>CANREK010000113.1 GCA_947629605.1 uncultured Clostridia bacterium
GCGGAGCTTGTCGGCGCCGCTCTCTGCTGAAAGGACCGCAAGGCGGGCGGAAAAATGGATGTCCGCCACGATGGGAATGTGCACCCGCTCCTTGACGGCGGCAATGGCCCTTGCGTCCTCTTCGTCGAGCACGGCAACGCGGGCGATGTCGCACCCCGCTTCTTCGAGGCGCAGAATTTGAGCGACGCTTCCCTCGACGTCGCTCGTCTTATATGTCGTCATGCTCTGCACCGAAACGCCCTCGCCGAGGAGGACTTTTCCGACCGAGACCTGTTTTTTTGCCATGGCTCAACGGTTCTCCGATTCTTTTTTCTCCATCATGCTTTGGAGTTCGGCCATGAACGAGGAGATGTCCTTAAAGGAGCGATAGACCGACGCATAGCGGACATACGCCACTTCGTCGAGCTCTTTGAGCCCCTCCATGACCATTTCGCCGATCTTTTTTGAGGTGATCTCCTGTTCGAGGGAGTTATAGACCTGCTTGGCGATGTCGTCGACGAGGGCGTCGATCTTTTCGAGGGAGACCGACGTCTTTTCACAGGCCTTGATGATGCCCTGCTTGACCTTGGTGATGTCGAAGGCCTGCCGCGTGCCGTCCGATTTTACGACGAGAATGGGCGAGACTTCGATGGTCTCGTAGGTGGTGAACCGTCTGCCGCAGCCGATACATTCCCGCCGTCTGCGAATGGACCTGTCGTCATCCGCCGACCGCGAATCGATGACCTTGCTCTCTGTGCAATTACAATATAAACAACGCATAAACACCTCGGAGAATAATTAAGAATTAAGAATGGTGACCCCGCGTCATTCTGAGCGGCGGTGGTCGTACGAAGTCCGATGACTTGACCCGAAGAATCTCGCGGGGTCCATACGGACCATTCTAATTGCGTCATCCTGAGCGAAGTCGAAGGATCACTATATCTTGCTGCCCCTTATAGGGGAAGTCCCCGAAGGGGGAAAGGGGTTCAAACCCCTCAGTCACCTACGGTGACAGCTCCCCTGAGAGGGGCGCCAAGGAAATGCGGTGATGGTTCGACTACGCTCACCATGACGCTATTTAGAACGGTGCCGTAGAAATGTGCGAGTGAGGGGCCTCATTTCAACGCTTCGTCGCCGTTGGTTTCGATGACCTTGCGATAGAACCAAGCGCTCTTTTTGGGGGTGCGCTCCAAGGTCTCGGGGTCGAAGTGCACGATGCCGAACTTCTTGGAGAATCCCTCTGTCCACTCATAGTTGTCGTAGAGTGTCCAATAGAAGTACCCCTCGACGGGGATCTCCTGCGCCGCGCGGTGGAGTTCACGCAAGTACCGCTTCAAAAAGTCGATCCGACTGTCGTCGTTGATCTCGCCATTGAGATCTTTCCACTCGGCGAGCGCGACGCCGTCCTCGGTATAGACGACGGGAAGGCCGTACCTCTCATGCACGAACTTCGGACCGTAGTACATGACCTCGGGAAACACATTCCAGCGCATATCCGTCTTGGGAACGGAAGGCGAGGGCGTCACATAGACGGGTTTGCCCCCTTCATCCCGCACGGGATTGCCCGAATAGGTGTTGAGGCCGCAGAAGTCGAACTTGCTCTTGATGATCTCCATGTCCTCTTTGGGCGGAACAAAGCCGTTTTCCTTGAACCAAGCGAGGAAGTCCGCGGGGTATTCCCCTTTGAGGAGCGGATCCAGCCAAAGCGTGATGCCGCCGAAATCGTGATGGCAGGTGAAGGTCTCCTTTTTGGCCATAGCGACGTCCTTTTCTGCGTGCGTCGCGGGAATGGCGGGCCAATATGCCTGTGCAGTGCCGATCTTGACGGGGTGGGATATCGTCTTTCGCAAGATCTTTTCGGCCTTGCCGCATGCGAGGAGCACGTTGTGGGAAACTTGGGCGACGTCGCGGACAGGGAGCTTCAAAAAGGGCGCATGCCCCGCCGTGAAGTGGCCGAGACCGACAAAGCACTCGGGCTCGTTGATGAGAATGATGTGCTCCAAATAGTCCCCGAAGAGCTCGGCGACCGTCTTGGCGTAGGCCGCAAACCAATCGGAACTTGCGGGATTGAGCCAGCCGCCCCGCTTGTAGAGCGCATAGGGATAGTCCCAATGGAAGAGCGTCACCCACGGCTCGATACCCGCGGATTTCAGTTCTTTGAACAAATTCAGGTAGAAATTTTTGCCCGCTTCGCTGACTTTCCCCTCTCCCTCGGGAATGAGGCGGGACCAATTCAGGGAGAAGCGGTAGGCCTTGATGCCGAGCTGCTTCATGAGGGCGACGTCCTCTTTCCACCTGTGATAGTGGTCGCAGCCGATGTGGCCCTTGTGGCCCTCAAAGACGCGGCCCTCTGTCTCCGAAGCGACGTCCCAGACGCTGAGGCCCTTGTCGTCCTCATAGGTGCCGCCTTCGATTTGATAGGATGCCGTCGCAACCCCCCATGCAAAGTTTTTACAGAATGACATATTTACTCCTTTTTTACAGTTTTTCCGCCTCGGAGAGCCAAAGGGCGGCGGAGGCGTCGGAGGGCATGCGCCAATCGGCGCGGGGCGAGAGGGACACGGGTCCCACTTTCACCCCGTCGGGCATGCAACTGCGCTTGAATTGCTGGCTGAAAAAGCGTCTGTAAAAGCTCACAAGCCACTTTTTGAGCGTTGCTCTGTCGTATTTGCCTTCAAAGGCACGCTCCGCGAGGCACAAGGTCTTTGCGGGGCCGTCCCCCCTTCTGAGCATGTGATATAGATAGAAATCGGTGAGTTCATAGGGGCCGATGATGTCCTCGGTCCTCTGCGCGATCTCCCCCTTGTCGTCGGTGGGAAGCAGTTCGGGCGAGATCTCCGTCGTGAGAATGCTCTTGACGACGACTTCCACCCTGCCGCCAAGGCGTTCGGCCTCCGCAAACACGAGATGCTTGACGAGTGTCTTGGGCACGGAGCTGTTCACGGCATACATCGACATGTGGTCGCCCGAGTAGGTGCACCAGCCGAGGGCGAGCTCCGAAAGGTCCCCCGTACCGATGACAAGTCCGCCTGTCGCGTTCGCGAGGTCCATGAGGACCATGGTGCGGTACCGTGCCTGTGCGTTCTCATAGACGGTATCCGTGTCCTCGGGGTCGTGGCCGATGTCCTTGAAGTGCCGCAAGACGGTCTGCGAGATGTTGATCTGTCTCTGCGTGACGCCGAGGGCCTGCATGAGGGCGACGGCGTTGTTTTTGGTCTTTAAGCTCGTGCCGAAGCCGGGCATCGTGACGGCGAGGATGTCCTCGCGGGACTTCTTCAACAAATCGAAAGCGCGGCAGGTGACGAGGAGGGCAAGCGTGGAATCCAGCCCGCCCGAGATCCCGATGACCGCCGTTTTCGACTTGGCCGCGGTGATCCTTCTTGCGAGGGCGTGCGCTTGAAGTTCCAGCGCGACCTCGGCCTCTTCCCGACGTGTCCCCTCGTCCTGCGAAACAAAGGGTAGAGGGTCGATGGCGCGGAGAGAGAGCTCCCCCTCCGAAACAAACGAGCAGGAGAGAAGGCATTGGGGATCAATGACGAGCGGTTCATAGCTCGTGTTGCGCATGCGCTCGTGCAGAAGATATCCGACGTCGATCTCCGCTTCCGCGCAGCCCCCGTCGAAGGGAGCGGCCTCGCTGAGCAGCGTGTCGCTCTCATAGATGATGTCGTTGCCCGAGAAGATCATGTCGGAGGTCGATTCCCCCTCTCCCGCATCCGCATAGATGTAGGCGCAGATGTTCTTTCTCGCTTGGGCGGCGATGAGTTTGTGGCGGTAGTTCCGCTTGCCGACGACCTCGTTGCTGGCCGAGAGATTGGCAATGATGACCGCGCCCTGCTTGGCATGATGGATGGAGGGAGATTCCCCCGTCCAGAGGTCCTCGCAGATCTCACAGCCGATGAGGATATCGGGCTCGGAGAGGTCGCGGATGAGAAGGTCGCGGCAGAAGGGAATGTCCGCTCCGTTCCAAGAGAGGACAGAATACCCCTCGGGCGCGGGCGTGAAGTAGCGCTTTTCGTAATATTCGCCGAAATTGGGAAGATAGCGCTTGGGGACAAATCCCAGCACCTTGCCGCCCCCGACGGCCGCGGCGCAGTTGTAGAGCTTTCCGCCGCGCATGACGGGCAGCCCGACAAAGACGAGGAGAAGTTTCCCCGCAGTAGCGCCCGCGACTGCTTGGAGCGCAGTCATGCACCCGTCGAGGAGCGTCTTTTGCAGAAAGAGCTCGCCGCAGGTGTAGCCGGAGAGAGAAAGTTCGGGGAACACCAAAAGCTCGGTCCCCTTCTCCGCTTGCGCTTGGATGATCTCGATGATTTTTTGTGCGTTATAGGCGGGATCCGCGACCTTGATGTCGGGGCTCACCGCCGCCGCCTTGATAAATTGATGTTTCATACTCTGTTGAATGGTGTTGAAGGATTGGAGTCCGTAGGTTTGCTGGGATTCTTCGGGGGCGGTGCCCCCTCAGAATGAGCGGCGGGGGCTCATGGCGCACCAAAGGCGCACGGCGGTACGCCGTGCGCTCATGCTGAACGCACGTGAAGCATCCCGTTAGACCTACGGAGCACAATGTTTCTCCGCCCGTTTGCTGGGATTCTTCGGCTTCGCCTCAGAATGAGCACGCTCTCCCGTTCTGATTACTGCGCGTGGCAGGGTCTCCCTGCCTAAGCCACAGGGCTCCCCAAAAATATTGCAAAGCAAGATTTTTGGGGAAAAGGAGTGACCTGCGTTCAAAGCGACGGTTTTGCGTTCAAGCAAAACCGCGCAAACTGCGCAGTGTCGCGACGCGGTACCCTAC
>CANREK010000114.1 GCA_947629605.1 uncultured Clostridia bacterium
AGAAGGATGCGGCGAACCTTCCTTGGGGCGAACTCGACGTCGACGTCGTGCTCGAATGCACCGGTTTCTATACGAAGAAGGAAAAGGCGCAGGCCCACATCAACGCCGGCGCGAAAAAGGTCGTCATCTCCGCTCCCGCGGGCAGCGATCTTCCCACCATCGTCTATGGCGTCAACGAAAAGACGTTGAAGGCAACGGACACCATCATCTCCGCCGCAAGCTGCACGACGAACTGCCTCGCTCCCATGGCAGATGCCCTCAACAAGGCATATCCCATCGTCTCGGGCATCATGACCACCGTTCACGCTTACACGGGCGACCAAATGGTCCTCGACGGGCCTCACCGCAAGGGCGATCTCAGAAGGGCCCGCGCGGCGGCCATCAACATCGTGCCCAACTCCACGGGCGCAGCTAAGGCCATCGGCCTCGTCATTCCCGCACTCAACGGCAAGCTCATCGGCAGCGCTCAGCGCGTTCCCGTGCCCACCGGTTCCACGACCATCCTCGTCGCCGTCGTCAAGGGCAAAGACGTCACCAAGGATTCCATCAACGCCGCGATGAAGGCCGCTTCCTCCAAGTCCTTCGGCTATACCGAAGAACCCCTCGTCTCCTCCGACGTCATCGGCATCACCTACGGGTCCCTGTTCGATGCGACCCAGACGATGGTCACCAAGATCGACGACGACACCTATCAGGTCCAGGTCGTCTCTTGGTACGACAACGAGAACAGCTACACCTCGCAGATGGTCCGCACGATCAAGTATTTCGCGGAACTGTAATCTCAGCATCAAAAAAGCGCACCCCATGGTGCGCTTTTTTTATTGCGGAAAATTGCCGAGAGACTTTTTGACAAAATCCGCGGCGTTCAGGCAAAATCTCTTTGTGCCGCGGCATGGGTTTTGGCATACCATAGGGCAAAGAGGTGAAATCATGCAATTATCTTCGCTCATCGGGAAAAAGATCATCTCCCCCTCGGGGGAACAGCTCGGGTACGTCACGGGGGCGTACCTTGCGCGGGACCTCAGGTCCCTCTCCGCGCTCACTGCCGTCGACGGCGACGAGGAGGAATTTATTCTCCCCATCCGCGCCGTACAGGCCTGCAACGACGCCATCATTGCCTCGCGTCTGCGCACGACGACGCCCACGGGTGTCCCCGCCCCCATCGGCCTCAATGCCTATTCGGAGAAGGGCGCCGAGCTCGGCGTTGTTGGAGATTGGCTCTTCGGCGACTGCGACCCCGCCTTTATCGTCGTGAAGGACGGCGTTCGGACCGCCTACGCGGCGGAGAGCGTCGTCTCAGAGGACCATGTCGTCGTCTATCTCACGGGCGAACGCCCCGCGCCCAAGAAAAGACCGAATCGGTCTACAAAACAGCAAAATAAGAAAAATGGGGCCACCATGTCCGAGCCCCACCCTTCACAAAATGCCTCCGAGCTGTCGGCCGAGGGGGAAAATTCCATTGCGGAAGAGGGCTTTTCCGCCGACGTAGAGGCCGCCGCGCCCGCCGCGGAAGTTCCGACGGAGCCCGCCGAGGAGCAGACGGTTGCAACGGCAAAATACGAGCTCGGGAGCCGCAATCTCTTGGGCAAACGGGTCGTGCGGAGCGTCTTTGATGCACAGGGGGAAGTCGTCGCGCTCGCGGGGGACCGCATCACGCCCGAGGTCCTCTCCCGCGCCCGCCGCAAGGGCCGCCTCCTCGCCCTCACGGTCAACACGTTGACGAATGTGTATTGAGGTTTCGCGCGATTTCTTTTGCTACGCAAAATAAATCCGCGCGAGCGAACTTGCCTTGTTCATCAATTGGGTTGGCCGCGGAAACGTTATATGCAAGGACATTAAGGTTCCCGTAGGGTACCAAATTGGGTGCGCTGCCGCAAAAGCGTGGTTTTGCTCCGCGCAGTAATCAGAACACGTTGCCCACCCCCTACCCCCTCCTCGGGAGGGGGCGAGTGCGGCGGGTCCTTTTGCCCCCCTCCATGGGAGGGGGCGAAAGACGCGAGGCCGCCTCGGCATAAGCGCACGTCAGTGTCTCAGCTGTACTTTGCGGTCAGGCGGAGAACGGCGGAGAGGCAGTCGCTCAGCTCGTCGGTCTGGCTGTCGGTGAGCGGCCGCGTCTCGGCGCCCGTGACGCTCCGCGAGAGCATCTCCACCTCCAACCTGTCGGCGGGGGTCAGCTTTTCCCGCTTCAATTTATCGAGCAGAGAGATGACGTGCGAAAGTTTCATGCCGCGCTCCTCGACGGTCTCCCCCGTCGGCTCCTCGAAACAGCAGACCTTGGGCGGATCCTTCCGCGCGGGCAAGGGCTGTTCGAGCTCGGGCCTGAACCGCTCATACAGCTTCCGCTCGGCCTTCCCCTCCTCCCCATGCCGCTTGGGAATGCGAAAAAGAGGCAGCGGCAAGAGGCCGACCCCCGCAAAGAGGGCAAGGTAGACTTCCCGCCCGTCGAGGCCGACGGAGAGGAGCATTCCCGCGACAAAGGACAGCGCCGCGAGCCAAAGATAGGTCCTTCTCGCGCGGAAGAAAAAGAGCACGACGGCGAAGCCGACCGAGACGGCGGGCGGCACAAAGACGCACCACGCGGGAAGCCGGCCCAGCCATTCACCAAGAACAGAAAAAACATTCATATCAAAAACTCCCGTACAAGGATAGACCTTTTGTACGGGAATTTTTTGGCACTTATTGTCGATTTCAGGCGAATTTTACATCTCGATCTCGCGGAGAAGGGCGATGTTGACGATGCGGGCGGAGACCGTCTCTTCCCGCACCCCCATCACCTTGGCGACCGCCTTGCGATAGAGGCGTATCTGCGGGGCGTAGGTCTCCTTGATGTGGTCGTCGCCGCGGCCCGAGAACTTATAGTCGATGACGGTGAAGCCCTCTTTGTCCTCGGTGAGAAGGTCGATGGCGCCCTGAAAGAGGATCTCGTCGCGGGCGTCGGTCGGGTAAACTTCGGCGGCGGGGAGCAGGGTCAAAAAGGTCTGTTCCCGCCATGTCCGCTTGTTCTCAATGCCAACAAAACAGGGAAGGGAGAGGATCTTTTTGAGTTTTTCCGCATCCAAGAGGGCGAGTTCGTCGGCGGAGAGAAGTCCCTCCTCGCGCATGCGGGCAAGTTCCTCTTCCGCCCCCCTTCCGAACTGTACATGCTGCAAAAAGGCGTGATAGGCGAGGCCCTCTTCCTTGGTGTGAACGGGACCGCCCTCACCGCGGCGGGTCTCGTCGCGGGTCTCGCGCATGATCTCGGTGGCCGAACTTTTGAGGGGGAGCGCCGTGCTTGCAAAGTTGGGATAGGTCTTGCGGTAGACGGAGAGCAGGGCCTCGACGGTGGCAGGGTCGGCGTTCCCGCCGAGCGCCTTGCGCGGAAGGGGCGGCGCTTGCCGCACGGGGGGGTCGACAAAGAGGTCGTGCATCGCGGAGAGGTCGATGAAGTCGGAGAGGCGACTTGCAAAGCTCGGCGAGATGGCCGAATTTTTCCCCGTAAACAGCATATGGAGGCGGAATTTCGCCCGCGTCATGGCCACATAGAGGAGATTGATCTCGCCGACGCGCTCCTCCATCTCCTGCAAAAGTTCGCTTGCGCGGCGCGAAACCGTGCTATATATGCGCTTTTTTTCGAGATCGTAGGCGAAGGGCGCAAAGCCGAAGCGCTCCGTGAAGAGCACTTCCTTCCGATCGGCGCCGTGGAAGGCAACGTCGAGGTCGGTGACGATGACGACGGGATATTCGAGCCCCTTGGAGGAATGCATCGTGGCGACTTGGACCGCCCCTTCTCCCCCGCCGTCCGCGTAATCGATGTGGTAGTCCCGCGCTTTGAGGTCGGCGAGAAAGGCGTGCACGCTCTTCTCTTCCGCCTCGGCGACGAGACGCCTTGCACGGGAGAGGCGAAGGGAGCCGTGCTTGCCCGATGCGATCTGCGTCTCCAAGCCCGAAGAGAGCAGCACGGACATGACGTCGGCCGCGGTCATCGTCTGCGCACGCAGGCGGAAATCTTTGAGATAGGTAAAGAAATTCCTCAATTTTGCGGCAATGGGGTCGGATTTTCTCTCTTCCGCATAGGCATAGACGCGGCAAGCGTCGCGGAAGGTATAGATGTTCGGGCAGGCGAGGCGCACGGCGGCGAGTTCATCCTCGGTGCATCCCCCCACGGCGGAAAGCAGCGCCGTGGCGAGCGGAGGGTCCTGCTCGGCATTGTCGAGAAGGGACAGCCAATCGATGAGAAGGGAAGCCTCGAAAAAGTCGCAGAGATCGACTTTTGCGGCCGAGGAGACGGGAATATCCCGCCGTTCGAGCTCCCTGACGACTTGGTCCATCTCCCCCGAGTGCTTTCTGACGAGCACGGCGATGTCCGAAAATTCCGTCTTTCTCCACCCGCCGATGTCGACGTCGTAGAGCTCCGATGCGATCTCCTCTTCGATCAAATCTGCAACATATGTTGCGATTTCGTCGGTTTCTTGGGCGCCACTGCGACCCTTGACGGAGTAGACCGTGGGGGGCACGGGCTCCTCCTTGGCGCTCTCGACAAGGTGGAAGCGCACCTCGCCCGCCGCCCCTTGGTAGCGGTCCCCGCCCGCCATGGGCTCATAGCCGTGAATGAGGGGCGAAAAGACGCGGCCGACGGCATCGAGCACGGCCGTCCCCGAGCGGAAGTTCCGATTGAGCGCGATGTCTCCCCCTTCCTCACGGAACGT
>CANREK010000115.1 GCA_947629605.1 uncultured Clostridia bacterium
CAATTATAAGGTGATGGTTCGACTACGCTCACCATGACGCTATCAGAACGGTGCCGTAGAATGTGCGGCGAGATGCTTCGGACACGCTTCCGTAGACTGCGCTTATGCTCCGTAGCTCAGCATGACGCCGCACCACACTTTTGTTTCCCCCGCGGGCGGGATGAAAAATGTCTGTGCCCGAGGGGGTTTCCGTAAGGAAAGCCACGAGGGCACAGTTTCTTTTTTCACCCCCTCCCCTACCCCTCCCCCTCAAAAGGGGGAGGGCAAGAGGCCCCTTGGCTCCACCATAATTTTTCATTTTCAATTTATAAAAAATCGTCACATATGTGACGATTTTTTTCCTGTTCCGTGGTTTGGTTATGTTATTTTCTGCTGCAAGCGCGGCCCTGCGGATAGAGGGGCAGCTCAAAGAATCCCGAGCAGACCTCCTGCGAGTACTCCTGTGCGGGCGGAATGGCGCAGTAGCCGTAGCTGGGAACGAGAAGTTCCACCTGCATCGCCACTTTCAGAATGACCGTGACGCACGCATTCACGTTGAAGGAGCCCGTCGCGGGGTCGAACGTCCCGTCGGGGGAGACGCAAGAGGCGACGCTCGTCACCGTGAACGGCATGATGGATGCCGGCGGTACATACATCAAGACGTCCTCGTTGAGGGTGAGACTGCTCGTCGCGGTCCCCTCCACGCCGTTTGCATCGACGTAGACGACTTCGACGGGGATCGTCACCGTCGCCTGTACCCGCGCGAGACACCCTTCGCTCTGACGCTCCACGGAGAGATTGGTGACAGTTCCCGTGCTCGTCGTGGAACGGGCGCTGACGAAAGTGAGAGGATATGTAGGATTTGCCGGGGTGGGGTTCGTGAGCGGAAGATTGTAGTTTTCGAGACGGGTCTGAATGATCCCCGCGTCAAAGATCTTTTCCGCCTGAATGCACACCTTTTCATTGAGACCGCTGAGCGGATTGCCCGTTATGGTCCCGGGGCAGTGATCAGATTGGAAATTTGAAAAAAATGACATTTGTTTCCTCCGTAAACCGTATTCGGTCTATTGTATTGTATGTTTTTGCTCACATATGTGTGATATTTTATGTGCGGCGAGAGCCCTGTCTTAGCGAAAAACGACGCCGCCCGCCGACGGAAGTCGGCGGGCACTTGGAGCCAATTACAAATACAGACAACTCGTGTCGGGGTAGGTAAGGTTTAATACGATATCAAAAAACCCTACATCATATCCATATCCGCCCGACAAGGATATATGCAATTCGCCTTTGCCGGCATAATATAGACACAGCATATTCGTATGGATCCTTGCCGATCCTTGGAAACTATCACTAAGGTAGGTATCTTCGCCATCCGAATGGGACAAATTTTTTCTGCTCAATTCGTATTGCAAATTTAACTCCAAACCCTCATAAAGCGCTAAAACCCCATTTGCCTTGACATATTTGGTGGTATTCCCCCATCTGAAATCGACCGTGTAAAATATTTCAACACCGTTTTCCCCTATCTCCGGCATAAAGTTGGATAGGTCGATTTTTAATCTTTGCTCTTTCGTTAAGGTGAGAGAGGACTGAGCGGTCAGCTTTTTATCGACGCTGTTTTCTACCAATGTGATCGTTTCCTTTTTCTCCTCATACCACCCCGCTTTCAAGGCAATACCTACGGAAGGCATTTTTGTTTGGGTGTACTGTTCCCTATCCGCCGTGTACCACCCCGCAAAGAGGTAGCCCTCTTTGGTGGGCGTGGGGAGCGTGATGCTCTCCCCCGCGGGTTGGGAGATATCTCCGACAGCGGTTCCGCCGTTTTCGTCAAGCTCGATCTTTGCCTGCCAAACCGCGTTTAGCGTTATGCTTGTCGCGGGCATCGTCGTAATGTTTTGTTCCTGCCCGTTCTCATCTTCCCAACGCAAAAACTTTGCAAGCGGCTTTGTGGGCGTGGGAAGGGAAATGGTAGACCCCGCCTTCGCAACGATGGGCGTAACGTCCGCACCGTTCCCGTTCAATTCAATGACGGGCGCCCATTCCCGGACATAAAGAACGATATCTTCCGTGATATTGCCCGTGAATACTGCCCCGTCCTTGCTCTCACTCCATGTAAGCCCCGCCTCTTTCTTGTCATTCCGCGTTTTCGGTACGACTTGATCGATCGGCGTATTATACGGGACCTTCATTTCCTCCGAGGACATCCCTTCGCCAAAAATAAACGTGACGGTATGTTTTTCAAGCTCAAAGCCCGCATAGAGGTAGATGCGCTTGCTCTCATCCAAGTTGAAATTCTTTTCGTTCATCACGGATACATCGGGAAGATTGCCATAAGCGTCGGCGACTTGCGTCCCCTTTCCTTCCGCTTCGGTATACCATCCCGTGAACACGTTGTGTTCGAGCGTAAGATCGTTGGGAAGCTTGGGAAGATTCGCATTATAAGCGACCGTGAGCGAGCGCGCACCCGTTACGGCCGCCTCGCCGTAATCAAGAATGACGGTATAGTCGATCGGCTTGAACCGCGGGAAAAGGACTTTGTTCTCTTTGTCTTTATAGGGCGAAAGCGAGGCGCCGTTTGCGCCGACATACTGCGTGCCGCCCTTCTGCGCGTCATAGAGCCCCAAGAACTCATAGCCGTACTTATAGGGAATGCTCTCCAACGAATAGGGCATCCCTTTCGTCACGGTGAGCGTGTGCGTGCCCGCATCGTCCGAATACTGAATGGTGTACTCTTTCGGCGTATCGTCACTGCCGAACAGCCCGCCGCATCCTGTCGGCCACAGACACAGGCTGAACGCGGTAACGAGGGTCAAAAGAACCGTCAAAAGTTTCTTCTTCATGGTAACATCTCCTTGTTTAGTCTTATAGATATAATGATTATAGCACAATAAAACTAATAATGCAACCTTATAAGACTAATTTTTATCCGAAAAAAGGTGCAAAATTATTTCTATAAGACTGATGATCGGGAGGAAATCATGAACGTCGGAGCAAGGATCAGAGAGCTCAGAGAACGAGCGGGATTCACACAGAACAGACTTGCGGAGTGGGCGGGCGTATCGCAGACCCATTTGCGGCGGGTGGAGCTCGGCCAACAGGACATCACCGTGGGACAGCTCGGGCTGGTCTGCGACGGGCTCGGGATCACGCTTGCGGAGTTTTTCAACGTGACAGAGGAGCGGGATTCCGTCGCCGAAGCGGCGGCAAAACTCACCCCGCGGCAAAAGAATCTTCTGACAGAATTTTTGAACAGCATATAAGGGCGGCGACAGCCACCCTTTTTTGATGTGATAATGTTGCCTTACAGCCTACCGCTACACACACCCCTTCCGTCTCGCTACGCTCGACACCCACCCCTCGAGGGGTGGGCAAGAGGCCCCCTTGGCTCCCCCTTGAGGGGGAGCTGTCACCGTAGGTGACTAAGGGGGTGTCATTCCAAATCTCATAGAAACACGCGCTGGGTCGGGTAGAGGGCGGAGGTGCCGTTGCGGGCGAGGAAGGTCTCGGGCGAACCGCAGAGGAGGGTTCGGCTCTCTCCCCCGCTCACCCTGTACTCATTGCCGCAAAGTTGGGGAATTTTCAAAACCTGCCCCGCAAAAATTTCCTCATTCAAATTGTTTTCCCGTGCGAGGAGGCAGACAGGGACATGGAACGTGCGGGCGACGGAGGCGAGCGTCTGCCCGCTCTTCACGCGATAGAAAAGGGGGGTCATGAGCTTCAAATTCATGCAATATCTTATGTTTTTTTTCATATTTATGTGACGGAATTCATAGAATACGGCATGAACTTGTACCGCACCGCCGCGATCGTGACGCTCTTTTCGGCGCTCGAACACGGCCTCGGATTTCTATATCGGATCATCCTCTCCCGCACCCTCGGCAGCGAGGGCCTCGGCGTCTATCAGGTGGCGCTGACGGTCTTTGCCGTCTTTTTGACGATCTGTTCGTCGGGACTGCCCATCACGCTCTCCCGCGTCATCTCCAAGCACAGGGCGCGGCACTATCAAAAAGGCGAGCACGCCGCCACGACTGCCGCCATTCTCATCACGCTCAGTTTTTCAGTTCCGTTAACAATTTTACTCTTTTTGTTGAAGAAGCCCTTCTCCGCCGTCTTTTCGGACCCGCGCTGTGCCGACGTGTTCTACATCTTCCTCTTCGGGCTCTCCTTTACCTCCGTCTATGCGATCATCAGGGGAAGTTTTTGGGGGCATAAGCGCTTTTTTGCGTACTCCCTCATCGAGCTCATCGAGGAGATCGTCATGATTTTTGTAGGCGTTTTGCTCCTCATCGTCTTTCGGAGCGGCGTCGCCGACGTCAACAAGGCGGGCATCGCCGTGCTCGTCAGTTATTTATGTTCCTTTACAATCGCCGTCGTCTATTTCTTTGTGCGCGGCGGGCGACTGACCTCTCCGCGGGGGGAACTTCTCCCCCTCTTCAAGGCCTCTCTGCCCGTGACGGCGATGCGGACCTCCTCGTCGCTCATGAGTTCGCTCATCTCCGTCCTCTTCCCCATGCGCCTCATGTCGGCGGGATTCTCCTCCGCGCGGGCGATGAGCGAATACGGCATCGTGTACGGCATGCTCATGCCCGTGCTCATGATCCCCTCCTCGCTCATCGGCTCCATCGCCCTCGTGCTCGTGCCGGAGCTGTCGGAGAGTTTCTATAAGGGGGATCGGGAGAAGGTCTCGGCGCTCG
>CANREK010000116.1 GCA_947629605.1 uncultured Clostridia bacterium
ATCTACAATCTCGGGATCGCGAAACCCATCTCGGGCGCGCTCAAAAGTTTGAATTTGGAGCTCGAGGATCTCTATGAGGAGGAACCGGACGCAGGCCTCGGAAATGGGGGACTCGGCAGGCTCGCCGCATGCTTTTTGGACGGTCTCGCGACGCAGAATTATCCCGCGATGGGATTTTCGATCTGCTATCAGTACGGTCTCTTCAAACAGAAGATCGTAGACGGCTGGCAGATGGAACTCCCCGATGTATGGCTTCCGGGGGGCGAAGCGTGGCTCACCCAGCGCTCCGACAAACAGTTTATCGTCCGTTTCGACGGCGAACTCGAGGAAAAATGGACGGACCACGGCATGGAGACCGTCTATCACAACGCAAAAGAGGTGGAAGCGACGGCCGTTGACATGATGGTGTCCGGTGCGGATTCGGAGGCGGTCAGCGTGCTCCGTCTGTGGCGCTCCCGCGCGGTGCAGAAGTTCGACATGCAGCTCTTCTCGCAGGGCAACTACGAGGCCGTCATGCGCGACGACAGCGACGCACAGCTCATCTCCAAGGTCCTGTATCCCTCCGACAATCATTATGAGGGCAAGTCGCTCCGCCTCAAACAGCAATATTTCCTCGTCTCGGCCTCCCTGCAATGCATCGTCGCCGACCACAAGCGCCGCTACGGCTCCCTGAATCTTTTGCCCACGATGGCGGCCATCCACATCAACGATACCCATCCCGCGCTCGCCATTCCCGAACTCATGCGCATCCTGCTCGACGAGAATTTTTACAGCTGGGATGTGGCTTGGAACATCACGACGGCGACCTGCGCCTACACCAACCACACCGTCATGGCCGAAGCGCTCGAAACGTGGGCAGAGGACCTCATCGCCCGTCGGCTTCCCCGCATTTACGGCATCTTGAAGGAGATCAACCGCCGCTTCTGCGACGATCTGTGGCACAGATTCCCGGGTGATTGGAACAAGATCTCCCGCATGGCGATCCTCTCGCACAACACGGTCCGCATGGCCAATCTCTGCGTCATGGGTTCGCACAGCGTCAACGGCGTCTCCGCGCTCCACAGCGACATCATCAAGGACAGCATCTTCCACGACTTCTACGAATACACGCCCGAGAAGTTCACCAACGTCACAAACGGCATTGCCCACAGACGGTGGCTCAATCAATCCAACCCCGAGCTCTGCGAACTGCTCAACGAGTGCATCGGCACGGGCTATGCAAAAGATGCCGAAAAACTCGCCGAATTCAAGAAATTCGAGAACGATGCGGGCGTTTTGGAACGTCTCGGCAAGATCAAGCGCATCAAAAAGGAGCAATTCGCCGCATATGCCAAGAGCTATCAAGGCGCCGTCGTCGATCCCGACACGCTCTTCGACGTGCAGGCAAAGCGCATGCACGAATACAAGCGCCAGCTCCTGAACGTGCTCCACATCATCGGCGAATACAACGCCTTAAAAGAAAATCCCGACCTCGACGTTCAGCCCAAGACCTACATCTTCGGCGCCAAGGCCGCGGCGGGGTACGACATGGCAAAGCAGACCATCAAGCTCATCTGCTATCTCGCCGAGGACATCCGCAAGAATCCCAAGATCAACCAAAAACTCAACGTCATCTACATGGAGAACTACAACGTCACCATGTCCGAAAAGCTCATGCCCGCCTCCGAGATCTCCGAGCAGATCTCCCTTGCGGGGAAGGAAGCCAGCGGCACGGGTAACATGAAGTTCATGATCAACGGCGCACTGACGATCGGCACCCTCGACGGCGCCAACGTCGAAATGGCCGAGCGCGTGGGGGCGGAGAACATCTACATCTTCGGCCTCAAAGCCGACGAAGTCAAGGATCTATGGAGCAGCGGCTACAATTCCAGCGCCTATTACAACCAAAACTATGCGATGCGGCAGATCATCGAATCGCTCATCGTCGGCTTCAACGGCTGTTCGTTTGCCGATATCGCCAATTATCTCCTGCGCAACGCTCCCGTTGCCGACCCATACATGTGCCTCGCCGACTACGATTCCTATGTCCGCACGCAGAACGCCATGACGGAGCTCTACCGCAGCGACAAGCTCGCATGGAACAAAAAATCTCTCAACAACATCGCCGCGGCGGGCTATTTCTCGGCAGACAGAAGTGTCCGCGACTACGCGAACAAGATCTGGAACTTAAAACCCTTAAAATAACAAAAACCCATGGCCTTCTACTTCGATCCACTCGACAGCGCCTGTAAGAGCATCCGCGGTGCGGTGCCCAAGGGCGGCGAACTGTCACTCCACCTGTATACGAAACAAGAAAGCGGAGAATCCACATTCTCCGCTCATGTTTGTACGCTCGTTTTGTGGAAATGCGGCGAGGAAGCGAGGTATTTTCCCATGGAACGCGACGAAAGGGGATTTTCTCTCCGCCTTTGTTTCCACGAAGTCGGGCTCTACTTCTATCACTTCGACATCGACGGATGTCTCTTTCACTGCGGCATGCTGCGGAAGGGGACCTTTGACGAGCACGGCTACGATTGGCAGATCACGGTCTTTGATGAAACGTACGAGACGCCCGCATGGTTCAAGGGCGGCGTCATGTACCAGATCTTTCCCGACCGTTTTTGCAAGGGTGAGGGGGAATATCCGCTCGGCGCGGGCAAATATCTGCGCTCGGATTGGGGCGGAATGCCCTCGTTCCGCGCAAATGAGCTGGGAAAAGTCTTAAATAACGACTTTTTCGGCGGAAATCTCAACGGCGTACGCGAAAAACTCGGCTATTTGGAGGAACTCGGCGTCACCGTCATCTACTTCAATCCCATCTTCGAGGCCTTCTCCAATCACCGCTACGACACGGGCGATTATCAAAAGATCGACCCGCTCCTCGGCACGGAAGAGGACTTCGACCGTCTCGTTTCCGAGGCAAAAGAGCACGGCATCCGCATCATTTTGGACGGCGTGTTCAACCATACGGGCGACAACAGCCGATATTTCAACAAATACGGCGCTTACGACAGCGTCGGCGCCTATCAATCCAAGGATTCGCCCTATTACGATTGGTACAGCTTCCAAGACTATCCCACGCGCTACGACTGCTGGTGGGGGATCAAAATTCTTCCCGAAGTCAACGAGAAGTCGAGCTCCTATCAAGAATTTATCATGGGCGAAAAGGGCGTTCTCCGCCGGTGGCTCGGGCACGGGATCGGCGGATATCGGCTCGACGTTGCCGACGAGCTCCCCGATTTCTTCCTAAAAAAATTGAGGGAAACCGTAAAATCGCAGGATCCCGACGCCATTCTCATCGGCGAAGTCTGGGAGGATGCCTCCAACAAGATCTCCTACGACGTGCGGCGCGAATATTTGCAGGGCTACGAGCTCGACAGCGTCATGAATTACCCGCTCAAAGACGGCATCATCAATTTTATCCGCACGGGCATGACCTATCTTTTGCGCGAGACGATCGCAATGCTCCTCGACAATTACCCCAAACAGACGGTCGATTGCCTCATGAATATCCTCGGCACGCACGACACGCCGCGCATTTTGACGGTGTTCGGCGGAGAGAGCTGCAACGACAAGGAAACCATGGCGCAACTGCACCTCTCCGACGAACAGCGGCAGACCGCAAAACAGCTCTTGAAGATGGCGGCCGTCTTACAGTTCACGCTCCCCGGCGTTCCGTGCGTCTACTACGGCGACGAGGCGGGCATGGAGGGCTACCAAGACCCGTTCTGCCGCAGATGCTTCCCGTGGGACAATATCGACGGGGAACTTCACGCATTTTACCGTCGTCTCGGCGAGATCCGAAGGGGGTTCAAGGACATTTTTGCGGAAGGCGAATACCGTGAGATCTTTGCCGATACGGGCTGTCTTGCCTTTGTGCGGCAACATCAGGGTAAAAGCGTAGCCGTTTTTGTCAATCGCAGTTCCTGCAAATATACCTTAAAATTCGAGGGGACTTGGAAGGAACTCATCACAAATGCCCAAAAAAGCGGCGAATTTACCGTGGAACCCCGTTCCTACGGCATTTTGACCAAATACTATGTCTGACATAATACCTATGTCTGACATAGTACTTCCGCTCATCCTGAGGGAGCGTAGCGACCGAAGAATCCCAGCAAACCTACGGACTTCGCGCTCATTCTGAGCCGTAGGCGAAGAATCCCGGCAAACCTACGGAAGCACATCCCAAAAAACATCCCAAAAATCACAATTCCGAAAATTTTGCGCGGATCCGAAAAAATCCGCGCAAAAGCATAAATAAAACATTTTTTCCGCAAAATACCCCTTTTCAAACCCCCAACTCTTCGTAAAAGCGTGATTTTGCGAATAATTCAAAGTATATCACATACTCCTCTCCCTGTCAAGAGACAGTCGAATTTTTCCGCAAAATTCCCCACCGCATGCAGCCGAACACCTTGCTTGAAATGACAGCATACGCAAAGCAACACAAAAAGTAAAGCCGTTGCACGGCGCACCAACACCACAACGGCTTACCCAAGACGCGAACCAAACACCCTACCTCGGTTCACGTCTTTACTTTATCAAAAATAAACTAATTTGTCAACAAAAAACTCCCCTTTCGAGGAGTTTTTTTCGGATGTAGAAAATGAAATTACAGATTTTTCAGATAGAACACTTCTTCCTGCGAGAGGCGGCGGCA
>CANREK010000117.1 GCA_947629605.1 uncultured Clostridia bacterium
GCGCGGAGAAAGACCGCATCATCGCGGAGGACCTCGGCAGTATCGACGAGGGGGTCAGGTCCCTTCTCAAAAAGACGGGCTTCCCCGGCATGAAAGTGTTGCTCTTCGCCTTCGACGGCAATCCCGACAACGACCATCTTCCCAAAAATATCCCCGTAAACAGCGTTTGCTACACGGGAACACACGACAACGACACCGTAAAGGGGTATGCCGATGCGCTCGCCGCAGAGGATTTCATCCTCTTCCGTGCGAGACTTGCGTCGGCGCTCGAAGAGAGCGGGGTGCAGATGCGGCTCCGCAAAGATGGGACGAATTTCCCCGACGCATTCATCCGTCTCGCCCTTGCAAGCGATGCCGCGATTGCGGTCGTGCCCTTGCAGGACATCTTGGGGCTCGGCGACGAGGCCCGCATGAATACCCCCGGAACGACGGGAGAAAATTGGCTGTTCCGCCTCGATCGACCCATCGGGCGTGCTATGGCAAAATACAAAAAATTGATAAAAATTTATCGGAGGTAACTTTATGGCAAAAAAGAAAGGATTCTTTGCGGAATTCAAGGCGTTCATCGCGCGCGGTAACGTGCTCGACATGGCAGTCGGCATCATCATCGGCGGCGCATTCACCGCGATCATCACGGCGATCGTCAGCGGCATTCTGACCCCGCTCCTTCAATCGATCGGCGTCGGTTCGGATGGCTTCGGCGCTCTCCAAATCGTGTTGAAGGCGGCGACCGTGGATGAAGCGGGCGCAGTGCTTTCGGAGGCGATCGTGCTCGACTTCGGCATCGTCATCTCGGCGATCGTCACGTTCATCCTCACAGCTTTCATTCTCTTCCTCATCGTCTATACGGCGAACAGGCTCCATGACCATGCCGACAAGCAGAAGGCAAAGTTTGCGCCCTATGAGAAAGAGGACATCCGTGCGCTCCGCAAGGAAGGCAAGAGCTGGGACGAGATCGCAGCCCTCGCAGCGCAAAAGAGGGCAGAGGCCGCGGCCAACGCTCCCGCACCCGCTCCCACGACCGAGCAATTGCTTGCCGAGATCCGCGATCTTTTGCAGGCACAGGCCGGCGGGGCAAAGAAGGAATAAGTCCATAAAATCGTCAGGCGGAGGTCACTATGTTCGGTTTTCTCAGGTTCGGGAGAAAGAAACGCCCGCAGGGTCCTGCATTTGCAGAGGCGGAGCGTCAGATCAAGATGTTTTACGCAGAGCTCGAACTCAAACCCAATGTGGAAAAAAAGGAAAACAGTCTCAGCGTCACCGCGGGGAAGTTTTCCGTCTTGGATCACCCCGCAGAGCGGCTGGATATCGACTACTCCTATTATCCGAAAAACGGGCACACGAACCTCACGATCTATGTCTATTTCGGCGAAAAGCAGGAGAGCGAGGAGACGCTTCGCCTTCTCAACGATTTTAACCGCAAGAGCAGTTATTGGATGGCATGCATCGAGACGGAGACGAACATTCCCTATTTGGGATTTGCCGCATCCGTCGCCGACCCCGAACCGGGGGACATCATGCGCCATATCGATTGGCTCTTCCGCTTTCTGCCCGCCACGGGGAACAGGGAGGTGTTTTTGAAACTTCTGTCTCCCGACCTTCCGCAGGACACCCAAGCATAAAAAAAAGAGCGTCTCCGACGAGACGCTCTTTTTTGTCGTGTTATTTGGAGTTTTTGAAGATCTCCGCGGCGTTCGTGAGGGGCGTCGCAAAGAGGAGGAAGCAGTTGCCGTTGACGGTGTCGAGTTTTTGGAGCTCTTCATAGACGTTTTCGGCATCTTCCTTGGTGACATGCTTTTTCAGAGCCTCTTCCATGTCCTTGTTGCCCTTGAATTCAAGGATAACAGCGACAGCCAAGTCCTTTTGCATGATGTGGACGGTTGCGGTATCTTGGGCGGCCTTGAAGTCCTCGTTGCTGTCATACAGCTTTTTGAGTTCCTCGCTGACTTCGACTTCCTCATAGCCGTCTTTTTTGTAGGCTCCCTTGACGGAACCCCATGTGGACCCGCAGGCGCACAGCGTTGCGAGCAGGACGACCACGAGGGCCAGTGACGTGAAAACAGTAAAGATCTTTCTTTTCATACTTTCTCTCCTTGATAGATTTGATGTAGTAAAGTATACATTCTCTGCAAAAATAAGTCAAGAGTTTTTTGAAAATTTCGGCAAAGCGTTTTCTCAAAGTTGACAAACGGAGCGCACTATATTATAATTTCAAGTATGGAAAATCTCATTCTTATCGGTATGCCTTCCGCAGGGAAGAGCACCGCGGGTGTCTTGCTCGCCAAAAAGATCGGCTACGGCTTTGTGGACTGCGATCTCATGATCCAAGGGGAGGAAAAAGCGCTTCTCCCCGAACTCATCGAGGAGCGGGGACCCGAGGGCTATCTCGAATTGGAAAACAGGATCTGCTCGGGGCTCTTTGTCTCCCGCTGTGTCGTCGCCACGGGCGGCAGTGTCTGCTATTGCGAAGAGGCCATGGAGCATTTGCGCTCGCTCGGCACGATCATCTATCTTGAAATCAGCGCCGAGGAAGCCGAGCACCGCCTCACCAACCTCAAAAAACGGGGCGTCGTCATGCGGAGCGGGATCGGCACGATCAAGGATCTCCATCGGGAGCGCGTGCCGCTCTACGAAAAATACGCCGACATCATCGTGGACTGCAACGGCCTCACGATCGACGAAACGGTCGAAACGCTTGCCGCCGCGGCGGGATTCCACCTGTGAGGATCCTCATCTACGGCGCGGGTGCCATGGGGACGAGCCTCGGCGTGCTCCTGACGCGCGGGGGAGTTTCGTGCGATCTCGTCACGCGAAACGCCGCCCATGTCGAGGCGATGCAAACGTGCGGCGCGATCCTTCTCGGCAATGGGGAAGGCACGACCGCCGTCTCCGCCTATCTTCCGCAGGACATCGACGACCGATACGACGTCATCTTTCTTGCGACGCGGCAGCGCGAAAACCGTGAGATCGCCGAATTTTTATTACCGCACCTTGAAGAGGACGGAGCGATTGTCACCGTGCAGAACGGCCTCCCCGAGGAGGGACTTGCCGAAGTGTTCGGCGCGGACAGGGTGTACGGCGCGGCGCTCGGCTGGGGTGCAGAGCTCGTCTCGGCGGGAAAGGTCCGCGTGACATCCGAGGAATTCCGCTTGGCGCTCGGCGCATTCGGTAGGGGAGAACGCCTTCAAGAGATCGCCGCCCTTCTCGGGCGTGCCGCAAACGTCTCCGTCGGGGATCTCAAAGAGATCCGCTATGCCAAGCTCGTCGTCAACGCCTCGCTCTCGACGCTCTCGGCCATCTCCGGCCTCACCTTCGGCGAACTTGCAAAAAAGCATAAAAGACGCGTGCTGGCTCTCATGCGGGAGACCGTCGCCGTCGCCAAGGCGGAGGGTTGCCGTGCGCTCGTGCAGAACGGGCATGACATCGGAAAGCTCTTTTCGTCACCCTTTGCGGGGCTCATCCTGCCCATCGCAATAAAAAAACATAAAATGATCCGCTCGGGGATGCTCAAAGACATCGAGGCGGGCAGACGGTGCGACGTCGATTTCGTCGCGGGCGCCGTCGTCAAGGCGGGGGAGAGGCTGCATGTCGAAACGCCAAAGCTCCGCGCCGCCGTCTCTCTCGTGCACGATATCGAAAACGGCCTCGCCGAGCTCTCCCCCGAGACATTGAAATTGCTCTAAGTTAAGCCTTTCCCTTGGGGGGAGGTGTCGCAGCGCAGCTGTGACGGATGAGGGGAAACAAGAATAAACAAAGAAGGAAAGAAGTATGGACTACAAAGCATTGGCGGAGCGTCTGCTCCCCGGGAACTATCCCGATCTTGACTCTTACGAGAAATTATATCCGCCGCGCGACCTTCCCAAGGGGGCGCAAGTGACCCGTCTCGCCCCTTCGCCGACGGGATTCATCCATCTCGGGAACCTGTTCAGCGCTACGGCCGACGAACGTCTCGCCCACCAAAACGGCGGCGTTCTGTACCTTCGCATCGAGGACACCGACTTAAAGCGCAAGGTGGACGGCGCGGTCGAGGCCGTCATCAGCGCCCTTAAATATTTCGACATCAAGTTCGACGAGGGGGCGGAGATCGGCGGCGACGAGACTTATGCGCCGTGGTACCAGAGGCAGAGGGCGGAGATCTACCGCGCCTTCGTCAAGCACCTCATCGAGATCGGCAGAGCCTATCCCTGTTTTTGCACCGAGGAAGAGCTCGCAAGGCTCCGCGAGGAGCAGACGGCGAAGAAGGAGATCACGGGCTACTATGGCAAATACGCCAAGTGCCGCAACCTCACCGAGGAGGAGATCTACAAAAATCTCGACGCGGGCAAACCCTTCGTCATCCGCTTGAAGTCGATGGGGAACCCCGAAAACAAATTCAAATTCCACGATGAGATCAAGGGAGACGTGACGGTCACCGAAAACGACCAAGATATCGTCATTTTGAAGTCGGACGGCATTCCCACCTACCACTTCGCCCACGCCATCGACGACCACTTCATGCGCACGACCCTCGTCATCCGCGGCGAGGAGTGGCTGGCTTCTCTTCCCATCCACATCGAACTCTTCCATG
>CANREK010000118.1 GCA_947629605.1 uncultured Clostridia bacterium
CGGCACGAGCGCCGCCCTTGGCGCGAAGTAGCCATAGAGCTATAACGCAAGCTGTCCGAAGCATCTCGCCGCACATTCTACGGCAACATTCCAATAGCGTCATGGTGCCCCGCCCGCACGTTCTTTATGGCGTCGAAGGGCGGCACAAGGAGCGTAGCGACGAAGTAGCTCCGTCGAACCATCACCGCAGCAAGCCCTACCCCCTACGGGGGGAGGGTGGATTTGCGTTAGCAAAGACGGATGGGGGGGTTATTATGGCTATCCCCCCACCACCGCCTACGGCGGAGCCTCCCCCCAAAAGGGGTAGGCCTTGGAAATAAGGTGGATCCTTCGACACGACGCTTTTGTCGCGTCGGCTCAGGATGACGCGGGGCGAAGTAACTGCTTCCGTAGGTTTGCCGGGATCCTTCGCTACGCTACTTCGTCGCTACGCTCCTCGTGCCGCCCTTCGACGCCATAAAGAACGTGCGGGCGGGGCAGGATGAGCGCGGAGCGGGAGGGGGCGGGGAGAATTCTAAAAAAAATTTCAAAAAAAGTATTCCAAAATCGGAAAAGTGTGATATCATATAAAATAAGGGATCATATGGATATCGACAAGGCAAAAGAGCTCCTCGAGCCTCACAAAACTGCCGACAAGGCATGGTATCTGGACCTTCTCGACGGGGAAACGCAAGTTTCCTACGAGGAGGAGCATCTTGCCGCGCTCTTAAAGGTGCTGCGGCTTGTCTATATCCATGCGCATCAAAAGCGCATCGAGGCGCTCAAAGCCGAGGCGGATGCCATCCGTTCCCGTGAGGAATACGGGGCGGAAGATTTTCGGGAACTTCTCATCAAGAACAGCAAGATCGCGCAAGAGGTAAAGGCGCTCAACGCCTACAAGTGTTTTTTTGCGGAGCCGTACTTCGCCCGCATGGATGTTGTGGACCCGCAGGAGGGGTACAACAGCTATTACATCGGCAAAAAGGGGGATGTGAAACTTGAAATCGTCGATTGGCGGGCGCCGTTTGCGGTCCGATACTATCAAAAGAGCCGAGTGAATTTCAGCATCAACGGCTACGACTATCGGACGGTGCTGCGGCGGGCGCTCTCGGTGAAGAGCGGCAAGCTCATCGACTTCAAAAATGAATATCTCTCCGTGAAAGACGTCTTGACGGAGGAAGAGATCGCGGGGCGGGATGAGGAAATTCTCTACGATCCGTATCTCAGGTCCATCATACAGAGCCGAAAGGATGAAACGGGCATCCGCGACATCATCCGCACCATACAGGAGCGGCAATTCGAAGTCATCACGCGGCCCGAGCGGGAGAGCTTTGTGCTGCAAGGCCGTGCGGGAAGCGGCAAGACGATGATCCTCCTGCACAGGCTCAGCTATCTCATGTACAACAACGAGGCGCTCAGTTCGCGCGACGTGCTCGTCATCACGCCATCCGATTCCTTCAACGCCTTCATCGACGAACTCGCCTACAT
The DNA here is from genome assembly GCA_947629605.1 of uncultured Clostridia bacterium. GTDB lineage: Bacteria > Bacillota > Clostridia > Christensenellales > Borkfalkiaceae > Gallimonas. Next base: position 1,468 of record CANREK010000118.1, read on the forward strand.
CTTGGAGCTGGAAAAGGTCAAGACGACGACGATCCGCGCGTACTTCTTCCAAGCGCTCAAAAACGAGGGGATCGAGCTCGACGGCAAGCTCAGCGGCGAGCGGGAGAGCGGGGAATATCTCAGCTACATCTATTCCTCCCGCTTCACGGCGGACGCAAAGAAGAGGATCCAAAAGCTGTACGAGGGCATTTTCGGCATGTTTGCCTCGCCCGACTGCCGCGAGGTGGCCGAGGAGATCCTTGCCGACTGCAAGGCACGGGAGAGCGGGTTCACCAAGATCAAGAATGCGCCGCTCCGCGTGCGCCGCGCCGTCTTGGGGGAACTCAAAGACAACAAAGAGGGGGGATTTTACTTTACCAAGCCCTTCCGCGCCCTCATGAGCGCGTTTGTCGGCGTGGAGGACTTTTTGCACTTTGTCCTCAAAGAGCCCCCGCGCACGCCCGATTATTTCTTCCGCCAATTTGTGGAGTTCTACCGCTCCGTCAAGTATGTCGCGACGGCGTCGGAGGAGGTCTTTGCGCAGGCGCGGCGCGACCTTGCGACACTCATCGAGACGGTCGATCGGGAGATCGTCGACCTCAGACGGTATCGGCGCGGCGGCAGCGGCGAAGTCTACACCTATGCCGACCGTATCGCGCGGCGGGAGGAACTCAAAACCGATGCGGCAAGCACAAGCGAACTCATCGCGGATATGGGGAAGGGCCTTGCGCTCATCACCGATTTCTATGGCGTGCTCCGTTCGGCGGCCGCCTGTGCGGAACTCGGCAAATGCAAGGACGCAACCGACATCGCCCGCTGGCTCTACCGTGAGACGGTGAAGCGGGCCAAGGCGGAGTACGGGCTCAAAGGGCTCTACCCGTCGGACGGGTACGCTATTTTATATGTCCTCGCGGCGGCGGGGAGGAAGATCACGCCCCGCTACGGGCTCGTGTTCGTGGACGAGGCGCAGGACCTCTCCGAGGGCGAGTATGAACTCTTAAAGCGCATCCACGCAGACGCAGCCTTCAACATCTTCGGCGACCTCAAACAGAACATCACGCCCTTCCGCGGTCTCAAAAGCTGGGACTGCCTCGGCGGCACCGTGTATACGCTCAACCAAAACTACCGCAACACCAACGAGATCGTGGAGTTTGTGTCGGGCGTGCTCGACGTCGACATGAAGCCGATCGGGCTGTCGGGGGAAGCCGTCGCGCACCTGAAACTTCGCCAGACGACGGCGTTTTTCAGGGATTGCCAAGGGCTCAAAGCCGTCATCGCGCGGGAGGAATATCTGCCCCTCTTCCGCAAGCGGGGGTATAGTTTCCTCGCCGAGACGGGGCGTCTCTCCAAGACCAAGATCAACGTCATGACCGTGTTCGAGAGCAAGGGGCTGGAATTCACCAACGTCGCCGTCTACGACAGGGACATGACGGAGAACGAGAAATACATCGCATACACGCGGGCGCTCAGCCGTCTCGCCGTTTTGGAAAACGAATGAAGGACATCTTTTTGCTGGACCTCGACGACACGTTGACGGATTTTCCCCGCGCCGAGGAGAAAAATTTTTATGAGACGCTCGCCTCCGTCGGTGTGCGGGCGACGGGGGAGGTCTATGAGCGCTTCCACCGCATCAACAACGACCTCTGGCGGCAGCTCGAAGCGGGGGAGATCAAGCGGGAAGAGCTCAACATCCGCCGCTTTGCAATGCTCTTTGAGGAGTTCGGCATCGGGGCGGACCCTGCGGAGGCCGCGGCCTTCTACGTTAACAATTTTGAAAATATCTGCTTCCCCTTTGACGGGGCGGCGGAGTTTGTCAGGGAACTTTCCGCGCGGGGGAGGGTGTATATCGTCTCGAACGGCAGCAAAAATAAGCAGCGGGCCCACATCAAACGTGCGGGGATCGAGGGGTATCTTTGCGGGGCGTTCATTTCCGAGGAAGTCGGATTTGACAAGCCCATGTACGGATTCGCCCACCATGTCGAGACGCATATCGAAGGCTTCCGGCGGGACCGTGCCGTGTGGATCGGCGACAGCCTCACTTCGGACATGGTATGCGCAAAATCCGTCGGGATCGATTTCATTCTCTATTTACCCCGTACCATGTCCGTGTCCTACGAGGGACGCTTCGCCCGAAGTTATGGCGAAATTCTGCGCCTTCTCGATACCATGTAAAAAGAAAAAAGCCGTGCGGCAAGTCGCCGCACGGCAATTTTTTTGCATCAATAATTTTCTTTTTTGACTTCGAAATAGGCCTGCGGATGTTTGCAGACGGGGCAGACCTCGGGCGCCTTGGTGCCGACGACGATGTGCCCGCAGTTGCGGCATTCCCAGACGGTGACCTCGCACTTTTCAAAGACCTGCTTGGTCTCGACGTTGTGGAGAAGGGCACGGTAGCGCTCTTCGTGCGCCTTTTCGATGGCGGCGACGCCGCGCATCTGAGCGGCGAGGTCGTGGAAGCCCTCTTCGTCGGCCTCCTTCGCCATGCGGTCGTACATGTCGGTCCATTCAAAGTTTTCCCCCTCGGCGGCGTGGAGAAGATTTTCCTCCGTCGTGCCGATCTCGCCGAGCGCCTTGAACCAGAGCTTGGCGTGTTCCTTTTCGTTCTCTGCCGTCTGCAAGAAGAGCGCCGCGATCTGCTCGTAGCCCGCTTTCTTTGCGACGGATGCGAAGTAGGTGTACTTATTTCTCGCCTGCGATTCGCCCGCAAAGGCTTCCCAAAGATTCTTTTCGGTCTTGGTGCCGGAATAAGGATTTTTTGCCATGATGTGCCTCCCTTGGTTTTTTGATGATGAAAGTATACCAAATTTGTCGAAAGCTGTCAATACCTTGACGGAAAAGAGAGAAGGACTTATTGCATGGGCGGACTTGCTCATTCTAAGCCGTAGGCGAAGAATCCCAGCAAACGGGCGGAGTATGTGCGGTGCGGCGTCATGCTGAGCTGAGGAGCGGGAACGCAGTCTACGAGAGTAAGTCCGAAGCATCTCGCCGCACATTCTACGGCACCGTTCCAAATAGCGTCATGGTGCCCCGCCCGCACGTTCTTTATGGCGTCGAAGGGCGGCACGAGGAGCGTAGCGACGAAGTAG
>CANREK010000119.1 GCA_947629605.1 uncultured Clostridia bacterium
CGAAGGATCCGCCTTATTTGCTGCGGTGATGGTTCGACGGAGCTCACCATGACGCGATTAGAACGTTGCCGTAGAAGCGTGTGCTATCCAAATGCTTCATCCGAGTAAAAAAACCGCTCTCCGTGCGGAGAGCGGATGAAATTGTTCTATATCACAGAACGAGGCCGAGGATCGCCCAAAGGAGCACGAGCACGCAGAGGCATCCGAACCAGGCCGCTCTGCCGCAGGACTTTGCGAGGGCGACGTTGCCGTTGTAATTCACAAAATAGAGCACCGCGCCGACGGGGAAGAGCACAAAGGAGAGGATCTGCCAGCCGATGAGCGCCGTATTGGTAAAGGTCTGTTTGAACCAAGGGCCGATGGATGTGTAGAAACCGATGGAACCTTGGAGATCGACGAGCCAGCCGACGCCGAGGAACACGAGTGCGATGATGAGATACAGCCAAGCGAGGCCGAAGATCCCGCCCGCGTTGGTAAAGAGATTCATGACCATGGAAATGAGGCCGACGCTGATGAAGAAGGAGACATCATGTTCATCCGTGTGATTTGCGATGTAGCAATAATACACGATCGTGAAGCCCGTCAACACCAATGTGATGATACCGAGTGCTGCCATTGAAATTTTCCCCCAAATATGACTTTATTCCATTATACATCTGTCATTTTTTCTTGTCAAGACAGATTTTGAAATTCTTGTGAAAAAAATTGTTACACGCGGCGCCGCTCTTTTCATACAATGCAGTGACTGTACCCATGAAACACCTAAGGAGGTCCTGCATATGCAGTGGTTTTTGTCCCTCGCCCCATGGCACCAGGCGCTCCTCGCCTCTTTGATGCTCTTTTCCCTGACGACGCTCGGCGCCTCGGTCGTCTTTTTTTCGAGGAGCGTGAGACCTGCGATCCTCACCCTCATGAACGGGGCGGCGGCGGGCATCATGATCGCCGCTTCCTTCTTTTCGCTCCTGCTTCCCGCCCTCGAATACGAGGGATTTTTGCCGAGTTATGTGACGGTTACGCTCGGTTTTATGCTCGGCGGAGCCTTTCTCATCGCAAGCGATCTCCTGCTCGGAAAGCGCAAAAAGAGGTCGGAGACATTCGGCGACGAAAAGAATGCCCTGCTCTTTTTGGCCGTCACCATGCACAACATTCCCGAGGGCATGGCGGTGGGGGTGGCGTTCGCCGTCGCGGGCGGGGAACATGCCGTGCTCTCGGCCTTCCTGCTCGCCCTCGGCATCGGCATCCAGAACTTTCCCGAGGGGCTGTGCGTCGCCTTTCCGCTTCGGGCAAAGGGCCTTTCCGCAAGAAAGAGCTTTGCGTTTTCGTCGCTCTCGGGGGCGGTGGAGATCCCCGCTTGCGTCTTGGGCGCGATCGCGGCGGGGTCGATCGCGGGACTGCTGCCTTGGGCGCTCGCCTTTTCGGCGGGGGCGATGGTCGCCGTCGTCTGCTCCGAGCTCATTCCCGAATGCTTTGAACGCAGCAAGACCCTCGCCTCCCTCGGCCTCATCTTCGGCTTCTGCTTGATGATGATACTTGATGTGGCACTTGGGTGAGTTTCGACCATTTCTTTGCTCGGCGCCCCTTGCCCGCTGGGAAGCGGGCAAGGGGCGCCTTCGTAAAGAAACTGGTCGAGCGAAAGTGCTCTGCGCATCAATCGAGTGGGCCGCGGAAACGTTATATGCAAGAACAATAAGCCGAAGGGGTTCGGCAAATTGAGTGCGCTTAGGCAGGGTGACCCTGCCACGCGCAGGGATTCGGAACGGTTTCGACCATGTCTTTGCTCGGCCTGCGGCGGTCGCTGCGTTTTTGGTGCGTCATGAGCACCCGATGCTCATTCTGAGGGGGCAACGCCCCCGAAGAATCCCGGCAAACGGGCGGACTTCAATGGAACATAAGCATGTTGCCCCGTGTGTTTAACGGGATGCTTCACGTTCGTTCAGCATGAGCGCACGGCGCATGCCGTGCGCATTGTATAATCCCTGTAAAATCGCCCATAATTTGGGTATGGAAAGAGAAAAGAAAGAAAAAACATTGCCGCAGCGGCGCACGGCGGTGGTCGTCGGCGGGTCCTCGGGGATCGGCAGGGAGACGGCGCTCCGCCTCGCTTCCCGCGGATACAGGGTCTATAACATCTCCCGCACCCCCTTTAAGGGGGACAGGGTGCAGACGATCGAGGCCGACGCCTCCGAGGAGGGGGCCTTGAAGCGTGCCGTCGAGAGCGTCGCCGCGGAGACGGACGGCATCGATATCCTCGTATATTCGGCGGGTTTTTCCATGGCGGCGCCCTTGGAGTATGCAAAGAGCGGGGACTATCGCTATCTCTTCGAGGTCAACTACTTCGGCGCGGTGGAAGCGCTCAAAGCCGCGGCGCCCTTTCTCAAAAAACGGGGCGGAAGGGCGGTGCTCGTCGGCTCCCTCGGCGGGGACATGCCCATTCCCTATGACGGTTTCTATTCCTCATCGAAGGCCGCCCTCGTCATGCTGGCGCGGGAGAGCGATTTGGAACTCAAACGGCACGGCGTCAGGGTGAGTGCGCTCCTGCCAGGGGGCACGGCGACGGACTTCACCTACGCCCGTCGGGTGTACGGCGAGGAGGATGCCAAGTCGTATACGCCGTCGGTGAAGAAGGCTTCCGCCGCACTCGCCAACATGGAACAGGGCGGCATGAATCCCTCGCTCGTCGCCGACGCGATCGTCAAACTCGCCACAAAGCGCAACCCCGCGCCCGTCAACGTCGCGGGCGGCAAGAACGCGTTTTTGCGCTATATGTATAAGATTTTGCCCGAACGCGTGACCGATTGGTTCGTGAAGAGGAAGTTTAACCAAAGGTAAATTGCCTGAAAGAATTGACAAGACGAGGGGGATTTGTTATACTTTTCCCGAACACATCAAGGAGGCGGGAAATGAAGTCGGATATCGAGATCGCACAGCAGGCAAACCCCGAACACATCTTCCAAATTGCAAAAAAAATCGGCCTGACGGAGGACGAGATCGAATACTACGGCAAATACAAGGCCAAGATCGACCTCTCCGTCATGGACCGTAAGGGCGGGGACGGCAAACTCATTCTCGTCACCGCCATCACCCCGACCCCGGCGGGCGAGGGAAAGACGACGACCACCATCGGCCTTGCGGACGGCCTTTCCCGCATCGGGAAACGCGTTGTCGTGGCCCTGAGGGAGCCCTCTCTCGGGCCCGTATTCGGCATCAAGGGGGGCGCCGCGGGGGGCGGATACGCGCAGGTCATCCCCATGGAGGACATCAATCTGCACTTTACGGGGGATTTCCACGCCATCGGCGCCGCAAACAATCTCCTCGCCGCCATGATCGACAATCATATCTTTCAGGGGAATACCCTCCGCATCGACCCCGAAAAGATCACATGGAAGCGGTGTGTGGACATGAACGACCGCCAGCTCCGTTTCATCGAGGACGGCCTCGGCGGGGGAAAGAACGGCGTGCCGAGAAGGGATGGATATGACATCACCGTCGCCAGCGAGGTCATGGCGGTGTTGTGCCTTGCGACCTCTCTTGCCGACCTCAAAGAGAGACTTTCCCGCATCATCATCGGCTATACCTATGAGGGGGAACCCGTCACGGCGGGGGACCTCAAAGCGGCGGGCGCCATGACGGCGCTCCTCAAAGACGCCCTAAAACCCAATCTCGTGCAGACCCTCGAAGGCACGCCCGCGATCGTGCACGGCGGACCATTCGCCAACATCGCCCACGGCTGCAACTCCGTCATCGCGACAAAAACGGCCTTAAAACTCGGCGATTATGTCGTCACGGAGGCGGGATTCGGCGCGGATTTAGGGGCCGAGAAGTTCTTTGACATCAAGTGCCGCACTGCGGGGCTCAGACCTTCCGCCGTTGTCGTCGTCGCGACGGTCCGTGCCCTCAAAATGCACGGCGGGCTCGACAAGACCGAGCTCCAAACAGAGGACCTTGTCGCCCTCGAACGGGGGCTCCCCAACCTGCTTCGGCACCTCAACAACATCAAGAACGTCTTTCATCTTCCCGCGGTCGTCGCCGTCAACCGCTTCCCCGCCGATACCGACGCGGAGATCGCGCTCGTCATCGACCGGTGCAGGGCGCTCGGCGTCAATGTCGTGCTCTCCACCGTCTGGGCGGAAGGGGGCAAGGGCGGCACTGCGCTCGCGGAAGAGGTCGTAAAACTTTGCGCAGAGGAGAATCACTTTGCGTACAGCTATGATTTGAGCCTTTCCATCGAGGAGAAGATCCTCGCCCTCACGCAGAAAATTTACGGCGGGTGCGGCGTGCGCTATGCGGAAGAGGCGGAGGCCGAGATTTCAAGGCTCGAAGCGCTCGGATTCGGGAATCTCCCCGTCTGTATGGCCAAAACGCAGTATTCTTTCTCCGACGATGCGACAAAACTCGGTGCGCCCGAGGGATTCGACATCTCCGTGCGGGGCGTGAAAGTCGCCGCGGGGGCGGGATTCGTCGTCGCACTGACGGGGAACATCATGACGATGCCGGGCCTTCCCAAGGACCCC
>CANREK010000120.1 GCA_947629605.1 uncultured Clostridia bacterium
GAGCACGAGCGGCCTGTACAGGACGCAGACGACCTTTGAGAGGGAGGCGGGGGACACCCCGCCTCTTTTTTTGAATTAAAAATGAAAAATGAAAAATTAAAAATTGCGGCGGGGCATGATTGAGAATGTCCCCGCCCCCTTAGTCCCCCTCCCCAAGGAGGGGGCAAAAAGCGGGGGTTCGCGTCGGCGATACGCCGTACGCTCATGCTGCCCTGCTCCGCGTCATTCTGAGCGGCGGCAGTTGTACGAAGTCCGATGACTTGACTCGAAGAATCTCGCGGGGCGCATGCGGACCACTGTGCGGCGAGATGCTTCGGACTTATTCCCGTAGACTGCGTTCTTGCTCTACTGCTCAGCATGACGCCGCACACACCTGTTCCTCTCACAATCAATAACAACATATGTTATATAACATATGTTATATTCAATATAACGGGGATTTCATGTAAATATCACATTGGAAAAATAAAATTTCTTGCATAAAGGGTGGAATTGTGATATAATATGGTAAAATGCAGAACCCTAAGAGGTGAAGTATCCTATGAAAAAGAAAACGGCGATCCTCGGGATCGCGCTTGCTGTCTGTATGGCGGGGTCGCTCGCCGCCTGCGGGCTGTCCGATGCGGGGAAGGCGGACGACAATTTTCCCTACGACATCGCCAAGGAGCAGGGGTATACGGGGAGCGAGGGGAGCTGGCTTTCGGAAACCACCTCCTCCACCCTCTACTACCGCATGTGGGAAGAGGCCAAGGCGGACGGCTATACCGGCAGTTACTATGAATTTTTGCAGTCCCTTGACCTCGGCGACGACAGCTTCTACCTGCAACAGTCCCTGCGCTCCGCCGTCAGCATCGTCTCGTATACGAGTGCGACCTCGATGAGTGCGGGTGCGGGCGTCATTCTCTCCGTCGACAGGGATTCGGGCGATATGGACGTTCTCACCAACTTCCACGTCGTCTATAATGCCACATCGCGTGCGATCTGCAACAGGATCGATGTCTATCTCTATGGCGGGGAAGTGTCCGAATGCCGCCTCAAAGCGACCTATGTCTATGGCTCCTCCACCGAGGATCTGGCGCTTCTGCACATCGCCGGGACGGACACCGTCACGACGGACAACGGCACGCACAGCAATGCCAAGGTCGTCACGGCCTCTTCGGCGTGCGCGGTCACGATCGGCGATGCGGAAAGTTTGCTCGTGGGCGAAGCGGTCTATGCCATCGGCTATCCCGAGGCGTGGGGGCTCTCCGTCGTCGAGGGTGTCGTCTCCGTCGATGCCGAATACGTCACGATGGACCCCATCATCGGCACCGAGGATGTCAGCATGCTCGAAATCAGAACGGACGCCACCGTCAACCACGGCAATTCGGGCGGCGGGCTCTTCAACGCGGCAGGCCAGCTCGTCGGCATCGTCAACGCCCGCAGTGAAACGAGCAATGTTTATGGCGTCGGATATGCCATTCCCATCAACCATGCGCTCGCCGTGCTCAACAATCTCAAAGCCAATGCGGGGAAACTGCAACTCGCCCGCCTCGGTATCACGGTCACGACCGAGGAGAGCAGGAGCGTCTACGACGCCACCTCGGGCAGGACCTTCCTCTCCGAAAAGGTCGTCGTGAAGAGCGTGAGCTCGGGCGCGGCGCAAAAGGGCGGCATGGATGTCGGCGACACGATCGTCTCCATGACCTTGAACGGCGACACGGTCCAGATGACGCGGCAGTATAAGATCAACAACTTCTTGCTCCAAGTGCGAAAGGGAGATACCATAACCGTGGTCGTCTCACGCAAGGGAGAGAGCGTCACCTTGACCATTCCCTACGACCGCGACGCCTACTTCGAAACGCTCTCTTAACCCCTCTCAAAAAACATATAAAAATCAAAAAAAATCGCACATATGTGCGATTTTTTGCTATAACAGATCTTTCAGCGTATAGCGCGAGAGGTAGTCGTGCACGGTGGCGTCGAGGCCGCGCCAGATGGGCAGCGTCGGGCAGGTGTCGGCATGGGGACATTCGCCGCTCCTTAGGCAGCTCGTCGCGGAGAGGGAGTTTTCAATGGCCTCCAAGATCTCCGCCACGGAGTAGTCCTCGGGTGCGCGGTTCAGGCGATACCCGCCGTTTTTTCCGCGGGATCCCTCCACGAGGCCGCACTTGACGAGCGCGGTCATGATGTTTTCGGCATATTTATGGGGAATGTGGTCGGCGGGCGCGATCTCTTTGAGGGCCGTGTAGTCGGCCTTTCCCGCAAGCTGCACCATGAGGCGCAGGGCGTACTCGCCGCGCGTGGAGACGATCATTGCTCTTCCCCGTGCACGTCATGCTCGTGGTCGAGGGCGGGGAAGTCCTTTTCGTCGTAGGCGATGTTGTGTTTTTGATAGTAATCGCGCACGGCGGCCTGAACGGCCTCTTCGGCGAGGACGGAGCAGTGCAGTTTGTGGGCGGGCAGCCCGTCGAGGGCCTCGGTCACGGCCCTGTTGGTGAGCTTTAAGGCTTCTTTGAGGGGCTTGCCCTTGATCATCTCGGTCGCCATGGAGCTCGACGCGATGGCGCTGCCGCAGCCGAACGTCTCGAACTTGACGTCGACGAGAATGTCGTTTTCGACCTTGATGTACATCTTCATGATGTCGCCGCACTTGGCGTTGCCGACTTCGCCCACGCCGTCGGGGTTTTCAATGACGCCGACATTGCGGGGATTTCTGAAATGATCCATGACTTTTTCGCTGTATAATGACATATAACTCTCCTTTTTTTGAATTGAAAATTGCGGTGGGTGCTCATCCTGAGCCGTAGGCGAAGGATCCCAGCAAACCTACGGAAGCATGTTGCTCCGTGTGTCTAATGGGATTCTTCGGTCGCTACGCTCCCTCAGAATGAGCGTGCGAGGCTCATGACGCACCAAAGACGCACGGCGGCACGCCGCGCGCTCATCCTGACCCTGAGCGTAGCCGAAGGGGAAGCATCCCGGCAAACGGGCGGAGCAATTGCTTTTAAGGGTGTCATTCCCCATCCCCCTTCACAAAATGTACTGTCTCTTTCCTTCTTGCAGGTCCCGCCAAACGGGGGACATGTTGCGCAGATACTGCACGACCTCGGGGATCTCGCGGATCATGTAATCGATCTCTTCCTCGGTGTTGTCGGCGCTCAGCGTCAGCCGAAGCGACCCGTGCGCGACGTCATGCACCCGCCCGATCGCAAGCAGCACATGCGAGGGGTCGAGCGAACCCGACGTGCACGCCGAACCCGACGAGGCCGAGATGCCGCGGTCGTCGAGAAGCAGGAGCAGGGATTCCCCCTCGATGCCCTCAAAGCAGAAACTGACATTCCCCGCAAGCCGCTTTTCACGGTCGCCGTTGAGGGCGCAGTGGGGGATGTTTTCAAGCCCTGTGATGAGCTTATTTCGCAAATAAGTGACATATTTTTGGGTTTCGGGAAGGGTATCGACGGCTTCCTTCATGGCGACGGTCATGGCCTTGACGGCGGGAAGCGCCTCGGTCCCCGCACGCTTGCCCCGCTCCTGTGCGCCCCCTTCGATGAGGGGATAGAGGGGAGCCCCCTGCCGCACATAGAGCGCCCCGACGCCCTTCGGCCCGCCGAATTTGTGCGCGGAGAGGGCAAGATAGTCGCACCCGATGTCGTTGACGTTGACTTCGATGTGCCCGACGGCCTGCACGGCATCGGTGTGGAACAGGACCTTTCTCTCGCGGCAGAGCTTGCCGATCTCGCGGACGGGTTGCAGGGTGCCGATCTCGTTGTTCGCAAACATCACCGAGACGAGGCAGGTGTTGTCGTCGAGCGCCGCTTCAAGGTCGGAGAGCCTGACGATGCCGTCTGTGCCGACGGGCAGAAGCACGACTTCGTAGCCCTCCTTTTTGAGCTTGTTGAGGGTGTGGAGCACGGCATGATGCTCGATGGCGGTGGAGATGATCTTCATCTTCCCTTTGAGCTTGCCGAATTTGGCGGCGGAGAGAATGGCTTGGTTATCGGCCTCGCTTCCGCCCGAGGTAAAGATGATCTCCTCGGCCTGTGCGCCGAGCAGAGAGGCGATTTGTCCGCGGCAATCTTCGAGCACCGTCTTGGCATCCTGCCCGAGCGTGTAGAGCGAGGAGGGGTTTCCGTAAAAATTTTGCGCGGTCTCGACATAGGCCGAAAGTGCGCTGTCGCGCATCCTCGTCGTCGCCGCATTGTCTGCATATACTTTCATAGTAATATTCCCTATTTCCTACTTATTTTGTAGGTATTATAGCACTTGTATACGGAGAAGTCAAGAAAATTAAAAATGAAAAATGAAAAATTGAGGCGGGGAGATGATTAGAATGCGTTGCCCACCCCCTTGATCCCCCTCCTCGGGAGGGGGCGAGTTGGGCGGCACCCTTTTTGCCCCCTCCATGTGAAGTGAACCCAAAAACTTAGACAAAAAAAGTTTTAAGTAGATTGTGAATGAATTCGGTATTG
>CANREK010000121.1 GCA_947629605.1 uncultured Clostridia bacterium
GAGAGGGAGAGGGCGTAGGCGGGAGCGTCGTACCCCGCCCTGTCGATGGAATAGAGTTTTCTGCAGGGCTGTTTGCATCTGCCGCGGTTGCCGCTGTTGTTGCCCGCAAAGGAGCTCAGGTAGCACTGCCCCGAAAAGCAGGTGCAGAGCGCTCCCTGCACAAAGACTTCCGTCTCGATGACCTCGGAGATGGCCTTGATGTCGGCAAGCGGGGTCTCCCGTGCGAGCACGACGCGCGAAAAGCCGTACTCTTTGGCGAGTTCGGCGCCATAGACGTTACAGCATCCCCCTTGGGTGGAGAGGTGCAGCGTGATCTCGGGATAGGCCTCCTTGACGCGCTTGCCGAGGAACATGTCCTGCATCAAAATGGCGTCGGCGCCCCTCTCCCAAGCCTCCTTGGCCGAGGCGAAAAATTCCGCCGTCTCGTCGTCTTTGACGAGCGTGTTGAGCGCAACATACACCTTTGCCCCCAAAATATGCGCAAAGCGGGTGACGCGCGAGAGTGCGTCCCCGTCGAAATTTGCGGCGCTCTCACGGGCGGAGAATCTTGTGAGACCCAGATAGATCGCATCCGCGCCCGCGTTCAATGCCGCATATGCCGTCTGTTCATCCCCCGCAGGGGCTAAAATTTCCGCAGTCATGGTACGTTTCCGATCATCTTCCGATGGTGCGCTGAATGAGTTCCTGCGCCGCGTCATATCCCATGCCTTTGAGGCGGGAATTGCGGGCGGCGACCTCGATGAGAATGGCAAGATTGCGACCGGGGGAGACGGGCACGGTGAGTTTCGGCACCCTGATGCCCAAAATTTCCTCAAAGCCGCCCTCGCCGCCGATGCGGTCGTATTCCTTGTCCCGCTTCCAATGTTCGAGCTCCATCACGAGCTCGATCTCCTTTTCGCCGAGAATGGACCCCGAACCGTACATGTTCTTGACGTTGATGATGCCGATGCCGCGCAGTTCCATAAAGTAGCGGATGCGCTCGGGCGCCGTCCCGACGAGTTTGTTTTCGATATTTTTGATGAGAACGGAGTCGTCCGCAACGAGCCTGTGTCCCCGCTTGATGAGCTCCATGGCCGTCTCGCTCTTGCCGACGCCGCTCTCCCCCGTGAGCAAGATCCCGACGCCGAACACGTCCATGAGCACCCCGTGCATCGTCGTCTTGGGGGCGAGAAGTTTGGAGAGATAGTCATACAGCTGCGCCATGATGACCGTCGTCATCTTGCCCGTGCGGAACACCGGCGTGCCCGTTTTGCGGGCGAACTCCATCATCTCGGGCGGCACGGGCAGGTCGCGGGCGAACACCACGCAGGGGATCTGTCCGCATTCAAAGAGCTTTTTCACCCGCTCTACCCTCTCCTCGGGCGAAAAGGAGCGCATGTATTCATGTTCCGTCTGCCCGATGAGCATGATGCGTTCCGCATCGAACATGCTGAAAAAGCCCGCCAGCCTGAGCCCAGGTCTGTCCACACTGATGTTGGTGAACGTCACGATCCCGCGCCCCGCATAGAGCACTTCGAGCCCAAGATCCGACGCGAATTTGTCGAGCATGACCGTCTCGTGCGGCAACCACATCTCGTTCATATTTCATCCCCCATTGCGTATTTCGTCAGTGCCTCGGCGACCCCGTCCTCCTCACAGGAGGCAACGACGGTCGCGTTTTCTTTGAGTTTTGCTTCGGCGTTTTGAACGGCGAATTTCCCGCCCGCCCGCTCGATCATGGGCAGGTCGTTGAGCTGGTCCCCGATGGCGGCCACTTCCTCCCTCGGAATGCCGTAATAGGAGGAGAGAAAGTCCACCGCGCCCGCCTTGTTCTGCCCCTTGGGCATGACCTCGACGAGGTAGGGCGAAGAGCAGGTCACAAAGTACTTTTCGCCGAGCGCCCGCTCGGTCTCCTCTTTCACCAAGTCGCGGATGTCGGCCTCCACCATCGCCAGCACTTTGATGACGTCGACGGATTTTGCGGCCACCATGTCCGAGAGGTGAGGCTCGATTTTTCCCTTGACGCGGCAGATCTCCTCGTAGGCGTGCAGGGCGTCGTCGTCCATGTTGGAGTAGAAATCATCCCCCGTGTACACATGGATGTGGTACCCGCATTCCTCAAAATAGCGGATGACGGTGAGGGCGTCCTCCCGTGGAAACCCCGTGCACTTTACAACTTCCCCCGTCTTGACGTCGGCGATCATCGCCCCTTGATAGGCGGCCGCAAGACCCTCGAAAATGCCGAGTTCTTTGAGCCGCGGCAGGATGGAAGTCATCATTCTCCCCGTGACAACGGCAAAGATGCCGCCCGCTCTTCTGTATGTTTCGATGGCGGACTTATTGGTCTCAGAGACCGTCCCGTCCGCGCGGACAAGCGTCCCGTCAAAGTCCGATAAAAAGAGTTTATATCTCATAGATTTTCAAAATAAGTCTTGATGCGGCCCGCAAGTTCCTCGCCGATGCCCTCGGCGGCGCACAGCTCCTCAACGCTCGCGTGCATGATCTTGTCAATGGTGCCGAACTTCTGCATGAGGGCGAGCCGCTTCTTTTTGCCCACGCCGTCGATGCCTTCGAGCACCGATTCGAGATTGCGCTTGGAGTGCAGGGAGCGGAAGTAGGTGATGGCGAAGCGGTGCGCCTCGTCGCGGATGCGTTGGAGCATCTTCAAGGCGTAATCGCGGCGGTCGATCTTGATGCTCTCCTCGCTGTGGAGGGTAAAGACTTCCTCCTCCTGCTTTGCGAGAGAGACGAGGTCGATGTCCGTGATGTCCATCTCGTCGAAGATGGCCTTGACGGCCGAGAGCTGTCCCTTGCCGCCGTCGATGACGATGAGCTGGGGGCGGGGAAAGCGCTCTTCCTCGTCCGAGCCGAGCTTTTGGAGCCGCCGCCTGAGGACCTCTTGCAGGGAGGCGAAGTCGTTTGCCCCCTCCACCGTCTTGATGCGGAAGCGGCGATATTCGTACTTGTCGGCCTCGCCGTCGGTAAAGACGACCATGCTCCCAACCTTGTCGACGCCCGAGATGTCGGAGATGTCATAGCATTCCATGCGCTTGGGATAGCGGCCGAGCCCGAGAAGAGCTTTGAGCCGTTCACAGGCGCGGATGGTCATGTCGTCGCGGTGCTCGATGGAAGAGACGGACTTTTCGAGATAGTCCTTGGCGTTGGTCGCGGCCATGTCGAGAAGTTCCTTTTTGACGCCGAATTTGGGATGCACCAGCTCCACCCCTCTCCCCGCCTTCTCCTTTAAGAATGCGGCAAGCGCCTCGTCGTCCGCGGTCTCGTCCAAGATGACCTCGTGCGGGACCTCGTGGGCGGTATAGTATTGGGTGATGAGGCTTGTGAGGCTTTCCCCGCTCTCCCCCGCGCCCGCATCGGCGTGGAAGGTACGGCTGCCCTGCATGATGCCCTTCCGCGTGACGAGAAGAGACGCGGCGGTGTAGAGGCCGTTCGTGGAAAGCGCCCAGATATCGGCATCCACGTCCTTGGGCATCGAGGTGATCCGCCGCCGTTTGAGGGCGGAGAGCATCTGAATTTTATCGCGGTAGTCGAGGGCGAGCTCAAACTGCTCTTCCTCGGCAAAGTGCGCCATCTTCTCCTTTAAGAGGTCCTCGGCTTCCTCGTAGTTGCCCGCAAGGAAGGAGAGCGCCTTCTCCACCCGCGCCGCATACTCCTCCCGCGTGCACATATGTGCGCAGGGGGCAAGGCAACGCCCGAGATGATAGTCGAGACAGGGCTTTGCGGGTTTCTCCTTGACGGGAGCCGAACAGGTGCGGATGTGGTAGACTTTTGCGGCGATATCGACGATCTCCTTGCAGTTCACGCCGCCCATAAAGGGACCGAAGTACCTGCCGTCCTTTTTGATACGGCGGGTGACGGAGATATGCGGAAACTCCTCCCGCGTGTGGACCTTGATGTAGGGATAGGTCTTGTCGTCTTTGAGGAGGATGTTGTATTTGGGCTTATATTTTTTGATGAGGTTATTTTCGAGCGCAAGAGCGTCGGCCTCCGTCGGCGCGACGATGTAGTAGAAGTCGGCAATGCTGTCGACCATCGCCTGCACCTTGACGGGTTTTTCCGACGAATGGAAGTATTGACGGACACGGTTTTTGAGCACTCTCGCCTTGCCGACATAGATGACGACGCCGTCGCCGTCAAGCATGACATACACGCCGGGACAGTCCGGAAGGAGTTTTAATTTTTCCCGTATGACGTCCATATTCCTATTATACACATCCTGCGACACTTTTTCAAGCGGAATTGCAAAAATTCGTGGCGAGATTGTAGAGCAAAGCGCACGGCGGCACGCCGTGCGCTCATCCTGAGCCGTAGGCGAAGGATCCCATTAAACCTACGGAACTACGTTGTTTCTCCGCCCGTTTGCTGGGATGCTTCACGTGCGTTCAGCATGAGCAAAGGTGTATTATCCCCCCACCACCGCCTACGGCGGAGCCTCCCCCCAAAGGGGG
>CANREK010000122.1 GCA_947629605.1 uncultured Clostridia bacterium
TCCTTCGACTACGCTCAGGATGACGCGCGGGTCGGCTTCCGTTTTGCCGCGCGGCAAGCAAAGAAATGTTCGAAACTCTCACGCCTGTAACGCCGTAATTGCGACCGCGCAGACGATGTCCTCCGCCTTACAGCCGCGGGAGAGGTCGTTGAGAGGCTTGGCAAAGCCTTGGCAGATGGGCCCGATGGCCTGGAATCCGCCGAGGCGTTCGGCGATCTTGTAGCCGATGTTGCCCGCTTGCAGGTCGGGGAAGATGAGCACGTTCGCATGTCCCGCAACGGGAGAGCCGGGCGCTTTGAGCGCCGCCACTTCGGGCACGAGCGCCGCGTCGAATTGCAGTTCGCCGTCGAGCATGAGCTCGGGCGCCTTCTCCTTGGCGATCCGCGTGGCTTCCTGCACGAGCGTCACATTGTCGTGCTTGGCGCTTCCCTTGGTGGAGAAGGACAGCATGGCGACGCGCGGCGTGAGGCCTGCGATCTCCTGTGCGCTCTTGGCGGTGGCGAGGGCGCAGTCGGCGAGCCCTTCGGCCGTGTAGGTAGGATTGAGGCCGCAGTCGGCAAAGACGAGCATGTTGTCCTCGCAGTAGCGGTTGGTGCCGACCATGAGGTTGAAGCTCGACACCGCAGAGACGCCGGGCGCCGTCTTGATGATTTGAAGCCCGGGGCGGAGCGTGTTCGCCGTGGAATGGCAAGCGCCCGAGACGAGGCCGTCGACGTCGCCGCATTTGAGCATGAGAGCGCCGAAGAAGGTGCTGTCCTTGGCTTGTTCCAAGGCCTGTTCCTCGGTCATGCCCTTCGCCTTGCGGAGTTCATAGAGCACTTTTGCATATTCCCCGAGTTTTTCGCTCGTGGCGGGCTCGATGATCTCGATGCCGTCGAGCTTGACGTCGGGGTTGCGCCCCTTGATCTCTTCGGCATTGCCGAGAAGTACGATGCGGGCGATCTTGTCGCGCACGCATTCCGCCGCCGCCTTGACAACACGGCTGTCCTCACCCTCGCAGAGAACGATCTTTTTGTTGAGTGCGATCGCCTTTTTCTTGATCTCGCCGACGACCGTGCCGCTGTCCGCGAGTTCTCGCATGGCGGATTTGAATTTTTCACCGAAACTCATCTTCTTTTCTCCGTTGAATACTTTATTTTTCGCTCCGCATCGTGTATAATGGATGTCGGAGGAAATCTTCCGCTCTATTATACTACGAATTTTCGGAGTTGTAAAGAAAAAAAATGAAGTTTTGCGCTATCGTCTCGGAATTCGACCCCTTTCACAGCGGGCACAAATATCTCTTCGACAAGGTGAAAGAGGCGGGGTACGAACACATCCTCTGCATCATGAGCGGCAACTTCGTCCAGCGGGGCGAGGCGGCCGTCTTTCACAAGTTTGTCCGCGCCCGCCATGCCGTGGAAAACGGCGCCGATGCCGTCATCGAGCTTCCCGCCTGTTTTGCGGTCTCCCCCGCCGAACTCTTTGCGGGCGGCGCGGTGCATATCCTCGCATCGCTTCCCAACGTCGATGCGCTCGCGTTCGGGTGTGAAATCGACAATAAGTCGGAGTTTTTGCGTGCGGCGGAGCTGCTTTCCCGCGAGGACAAGGCCTTCAAGGCCGCCCTCAAAGCCAACATGAAGGATGGCACCTCCTACATCCGCGCCCGCAACGCCGCGGTCCTCTCGATGGGCGCCGACCTCGACGAGAACTTCCTCTCCTCTCCCAACAACATCTTGGGTGTGGAGTACTGCCGCGCCCTGCTCGCCGAAAAGAGCAAGATCGAGCCCCTGCCCATCCTTCGCCGCGGGGGACACGCGGAAGAGACGCTCGGCGGAGAATTTGCCTCCTCCACGGCCATCCGTGCGGCCATGCGCTCGGGCGGAAAGCGGGACAAAAAGAGCTTAAAGGCCTATCTTCCCGCCGACGTTCTCGCCGATGCCGCGACATTTGAAGAGGTCCCCTACCCCCGTGCGGCGCTCGTCAGTCTGCTTCGCGCCCAGCGGGAGAAAATCGCCGCCGCGCCCGACTGCTCCGAGGGGCTCGAAAACAGGCTCTGCTCCCTCGCAAAGACCAATCCCGACTACGACGCCCTGCTTCCCAAGGTCGTCACCAAGCGCTACACCCTCTCGCGCATCCGCCGCATCCTCATGCAGAATTTTTTGGGCGTGGAACTCAAAGATGTGAAAGAATACTTAACATCTCCCCTCTATGCCAAAGTGCTTGCCGTGCGGGAGGAAAATGCCGAGGAAATTCTCGCTTCTCTTGCGGGAAATATCCCTGTTATTGCACGAAAAAGCGACTTTTCACTGCTCAAAAAAGACGCCCTCGACTGCTTCCTGCTCGACGTCCGCGCCAACGACCTCTACAACGCCCTGACGGGAACGTATACCAATGAATTCTTAACAATTTTTGCGTAAATTATTTCGAACATTTCTTTGCTTGCCGCGCGGCAAAACGGAAGCCGACCCGCGCGTCATCCTGAGCGTAGTCGAAGGATCTCGCGCGGCGGCGTAAAGAAACTGTTCGAGCGAAAGTGCTTAGTTTCGTGCTCATTCTGAGGGCGTAGCCCGCCCCGCCCGCACGTTCTTTATGGCGTCGAAGGGCGGCACGAGCGCCGCCCTTGGCGCGAAGTAAGAATCCCAGCAAACGGGCGGAGAAACACCCCCTCAGTCACCTGCGGTGACAGCTCCCCCTCAAGGGGGCGCCGAGAGGTCCTCTTGCCCACCCCTCGAGGGGTGGGTGTCGAGCGTAGCGAGACGGAAGGGGTGTGTGCGGCGTCATGCTGCCCCGCGCGCATTCTTATTGCACTAAGCGCGGCACGAGCGCCGCCCTTGGCGCGAAGTAGCCATAGAGCTATAACGTAAGTTGTCCGAAGCATCTCGCCGCACGTTCTACGGCACCGTTCCCAATCGCGTCATCCTGCCCCGCCCGCGTTCTATTCACGTCTAAGGGCGGCACGAGCGCCGCCCTTGGCGCGAAGTAGCGGAGCCCGTAGGGCGAAGTCGAAGGATCCGCCGCATTATAATAAGGTGATGGTTCGACGGAGCTCACCATGACGCTATTAGAACGGCCCGTTTTTGCCCCGCGAGATTCTTCGGGTCAAGTCCCGTACTCTTTACAACCCGCGCCGCTCAGAATGACGCGGGGCGCTCATTTTTCAATTCAAAAAAAAGTCGCACTTATGTGACCATAAGTGCGACTTTTTTGTCATTCATTTAGCCGACGAGGCCCGTGCCCGTGAGCGTGGAGACGTTGTTCATGAACATCGCCATGCTGCGCGTTGTGTCCGCATCGGAGCCGAGGGTCGTGATCGTGAAGCCCGACTTGTTCTGGTCGCCCAGCCATGCGGGGCGCACGACACCGTAGAACACCTTGTTGCCGCTGCTCGCACTGTTCGTGCCGTTCGTGCCTTTGAGCGCTTCGGTGAAGGTGAACTTGATATACCCTCTTCCGTACATCGTCCACTCGCCGAGCTTTGTCCCGTTCGCCTCGGTGATGGAGTGGTCCTCTTTGAGATAGACGGTGCGGGAGACGTTTTGGATGTTTGCGAAGTTGCCGCTTTCCGTGTCGCGATGGTTGATCATGACGACCATCTTGAATTCATATCCCTTTGTGTCGTCCTTCTTGGTATATTTGAGAAGTTCGGCTTCGGAGACGGCCCTGTCAACTTCCAAACCGTAGCGGTTGGGGTTGATGACGATGTGGCCGAGACTGTTGAGATAGTATTGATGGACCTGTGTGACGAAGAGCCCCGTGTTCGTTGCGCCCTGCGGCAGACGGGTGATGTAGGCCGCGAGGCTCACGCCCTGCGTCGTGGTGTAGAGGTCGTTGTGGCCGGGGAGCATGATGTCATACTCCGTGACGCCTTCGGCCTTATCTTTCCATTGGAAGGCACCCATGTACTTGTTGCCCGAGTTGTTGGCATTTCCGGGGCCGACGTTGCGCACGATGCCTCCGCCGACGGACTTGTAGATCCCCCACACGTCCTCGCTTCTGCCGCCCCACATCTGGTAGTTGTCGCTGAGGCCGTCGTAGGAATGCATGGTGTAATAATAGGTCTTGCCCTCGACGCCGACGGGTTCGCCCGCTTCGTCAAAGGTCGCCGTCTCGTCAAAGATCTTGACGTCGTCGTGACGGGCGATGACGGGCGCTTCCATGTTGGACTTACTGATGTTCTTGCCGTAATAGTCGTGTTCCCAGCCGACGGAATCACTGCTGACGTTCTCCCAATCGTCCTGGATGTCCGCAACATACCCGCGGATCTCGTCATGCGTCTGCCAGCCCTTGCCGTCCTTGCGCATGCCCGTCTGAGGGTCGAGTTCGATCATGTAGTCGCCCGAGCCGAAGGAGCCGTACGCCATGTACATCTTTCCGTCGGGAGAATAGATGATCTGCGG
>CANREK010000123.1 GCA_947629605.1 uncultured Clostridia bacterium
TGTCACGAACGTAGTGAGTGACTGAGGGGTTTTGAAACCCCTTTGCCCTTCGACTACACTCAGGGCACTTCCCCTACAAGGGGCAGCGAGTTGTCCCTCGGCATCCTTGGCGCCCCTCGGGGTCCCCACAAAAAGACGCTGTTTTTTTGTGGGGTGGTCTAGGGGAGCTGTCGAGGCGTAGCCGAGACTGAGGGGTTTATTCTAAACCCAAATGCAACAAGATATCTGCCTTGACCGAATCGAATTCACGCGCTATCTGCAAATTCGAATAGCGCAAGACGGTTACACCCTGCTCTTTCAAAAAATCATCCCTTTTTCTGTCATACGCTTCGCCCTTTTCCTCAAAGTGCTGTGAACCGTCGAGCTCGATCGCAAGCGCCTTTTCGTGACAATAGAAATCCACGATGTACTGTCCAAGTGGTTGTTGCCGAACAAACTTTTTCGGCAGAGGTTTAAGAAAGGTGTACCACAATTTGCGCTCTTCTTTGGTCATTGATTTGCGCAGTTCCTGCGCATAACCCACCGATTTTTGTTTGTAATAAATCATAGAAGAAACCCCTTTGGCTCACTGCGTTCGCCACTTCCCCTAAAAGGGGCAGCAAGTTGTCCCCCGGCATCCTCGGCGCCCCTCGTAGGGGAGCTGTCAGTAGGTGACTGAGGGGTTTTTTGAAACCCCTTTGCCCTTCGACTACGCTCAGGGCACTTCCCCTATAAGGGGCAGCGAGATTGCAGTCATAGCGAAGCACTTCCCCTAAAAGGGCAGCAAGGTTGCAGCCTTACGAGCAAGCGTTCACCCCAGCAGGTGTTTGAGGACAAAGCCGATGAGGGCGGTGATGACGGCGCCGATGGCGGCGACGCCCCAGCGGAACCACACACTGCGCCGCAGCTGGTCGTCGCGGCGGCGGTAGTTCATGCCGCGGCTCGTCAGGTGCAAAACATACACCCGTTCCCCCTTTCTGTCCGAGAGAATGAGTTCGAAATACCCGTCGAGGCCGAGGTCGCGCAGGACCTTTTCGAGCTTCTCCTCGTCGAACTTCATCTTGGGGGGAAGGAGCGCCAAAATATCATACGGGGCGGCAATCAATCTCTCCCGCCCCGCCGACAGCGTGAAAACGGCGTTCATCACCGCATCCTCGCGTTGATTCAAAGTATCGCTGATCATGCGCCCCCCGAAAGAGCCACGACCGCCGCGAGATAGGCGCCGAGGAACGCGCCCGCAAATGCGCCGAGGAGCGTAAACAGGAAGAGATGCAGTCTCCTCTTTCGGCCCTCTGCCCTCTCCCGATCCGTTCTCTCGTCGTACATGCGGCCCTCGGGCAGCGGCGAAAGGCAGTACACCCCTTCCTCGGCATATTTGACGTCGATATAGCCGTGCTCGGAGAGATAGCGGAGCATGTGAACGAGGCCTTCCCCGTCCGTTTTGAGTTTGGGCGGAAAACAGGCGAGAAGGTCCCTTTCCTCGACGATCTGATAGCTCCCGTCCGCGCAGAGCTCGGCAATGCGGCGCAGCAGAAGATGAGTACGTTTGTCAAGCATTCTGCTATCATTATATCCCGATTGCGGCAAGTTATCCTTTTTGCGCTTTGGGGCGGGGGGTTACTTGTTGAAGTTATCTTTGAGGGAGACGATCTCGGAGAGGATGAGTTTGCCGTCCTCTTCGGCCGTCTTGTAATATCCCGTGCGCATGAGCTGGAAGGCAGTTCCCTTTTCGGCCTCGGCGAGATAGGGTTCCGCCTTGGCGTGGAAGATGTGCTCGCTGTCGAGGTTGATGCGCTCGGAAAAGTCCTGTCCGCTGTAATCGGCGTCACGGAGAAGGTGATCGTATTGCCTCACTTCCGCATCGACGCAGGTCTTGACGTTCACCCAATGCAGCACGCCCTTGGCCTTGATGCCGCTCGTGTCGTTCCCCGATCTGCTCTCGGGGAAGTAGGTACACTTGACCTCGGTGACGTTGCCCTCTTCATCGGTGACGGCCTCGTCGGCGCGGATGATGTAGGCGCTCTTCAATCTGCAATATCCGCCGAGTTTGAGGCGGTGATACTTGGGCGGCGGGTCGAGGGAGAAGTCCGAGCGCTCGATGTAGATCTCACGGCCGAACTTTATCTTTCTCGTGCCCGCATCATCAAGGAGCTGGTTGATCTCGAAGTCGGTGTCCTCTTCCCCCTCATAGTTGGTGATAGTGAGCTTTAAGGGGTCGACGACGGCCATCGCGCGGGGAGCGTGGAGATTGAGATAGTCGCGAACGACGGCCTCGAAATAGCCGATCTCGCACTCCGACTGCGCCTTGGTGACGCCCGCCCTCCGGCAGAAGTCCTTGATGGCCTCTGCGGGAATGCCGCGGTTGCGAAGTCCCGCGAGCGTGGGCATGCGCGGGTCGTCCCAGCCGTGCACCGAGCCCTCCTCGACGAGCTTTTTGAGATACCGCTTGCTCATGACGAGGTTGGTGAGGTTGAGGCGGGCGAATTCGATCTGCCGCGGCTTGGGCGAAAACCCGAGATTGATACCCACCCAATCGTAGAGCGGGCGATGGTCCTCAAATTCCAGCGTGCACAGCGAATGAGTGACGCCCTGCAAATAGTCGCAGATGGGGTGCGCGTAGTCGTACATCGGGTAAATGCACCACTTGTCGCCCGTTCTGTGATGAGTGGCGTGCAGAATTCTGTAAATGACGGGGTCGCGGAGATTGACGTTGGGCGATGCCATGTCGATCTTGGCGCGGAGGCACTTTTCTCCATCTGCGTAGTTCCCCGCCCGCATTTCGCGAAAGAGTTTTAAGTTCTCCTCGACGGTACGGTTCCGATAGGGGCTCTCCTTGCCGGGCTCGGTGAGCGTCCCGCGGGTCTCCTTGATCTCCTCGGGGGAGAGGTCGCAGACGAACGCCTTGCCGTCCTCAATGAGTTTTTCGGCATAGGCATAGATGGTGTCGAAGAAGTCGGAAGCGTACACTTCCTTCTCCCACTTGTAGCCGAGCCAAAGAATGTCCCGCTTGATGGCGTCGACGAACTCCGTCTTTTCCTTGGAGGGATTGGTGTCGTCGAAGAAGAGATTGCACTTGCCGTTGTATTTTTCGGCGGTGCCGAAGTTGATGAACATGGACTTTGCATGCCCGATGTGGAGATATCCGTTGGGTTCGGGCGGGAATCTCGTCTGTATGGCGGATATTTTCCCCGCCGCAAGGTCGTCCTCAATGAATTGTTCGATAAAGTTCTCTGCCATATGTGCTCCGAAATAAAAAACAATTTTTCATACTCTATTATAACATATCTTCGAAAAAATGCATAGTCTTTGATAGAGAAAATTAAAAATTGAAAATTATAAATTAAAAATTGAGCGCTCCGCGCTCATTCTGAGGGCGTAGCCCGAAGAATCCCAGCAAACGGGCGGAGAAACAACGTAGTTCGTAGGTTTGCTGGGATGCTTCCCCTTCGGCTGCGCCTCAGGGTCAGCATGAGCGCACGGCGGCACGCCGTGCGCCTTTTGTGCGGCACGTGCACCAACCGCTCATTCTGAGGGAGCAATGCGGTGACCCACCCCCTCCCATGGAGGGGCATGAAAAAAAGATGCTCCGTAGGTTTGCTGGGATCCTTCGCTGCGCTCAGGATGAGCGGAGCAACATGATGCTCCGTGGGTTTAATGGGATCCTTCGGCTGCGCCTCAGGATGAGCGGGGCGGCGGGCATCAATGCCCGCCGCCCCGCTCATTTTTCATTTTTAATTTTTAATTTTTAATTTTTAATTTTATTCCTTGACCTGCGCGAAAAATGCTTGTATAATAAGCGATGAACAACATCAAAGAGGTATCATATGAACAGCAACGCTGTAACAATGGACAAGCTCGTCGCCCTGTGCAAGGCGCGGGGCATCATCTTCCCCGGCAGTGAGATCTACGGCGGCATGGGCAACACATGGGATTACGGTCCCGTGGGCGTGGAGATCAAAAACAACATCAAGCGGGCGTGGTGGAAGCGCTTCGTGCAGGAGAGTGACAACTCCTTCGGCGTCGACGCCGCCATTCTGATGAATCCCAAAGTTTGGGAAGCCAGCGGGCACACCACTTCCTTCACCGACCCCAAAATGGACTGCAAAAAGTGCAAGACCCGTCACCGTGCCGACAATCTCATCGAGGCGCACTCTAAGGGCGCCGTCAATCCCGACCTCATGACGAATGAGGAAATGGAGCAATACATTCAAGAACATCAAGTGCACTGCCCCGTCTGCGGCGGGTTCGATTGGACCCCCATCCGCACCTTCAACCTCATGTTCGAGACCTCGCGCGGCGTCACCGACGAGAGCCAGAATAAGATCTATCTCCGTCCCGAGACGGCGCAGGGGGAATTCGTCAACTTCCT
>CANREK010000124.1 GCA_947629605.1 uncultured Clostridia bacterium
TGCCGCCCTTCGACGCCATAAAGAACGTGCGGGCGGGGCACCATGACGCAATCGGAACGGTGCCGTAGAACTGTGCGGCGAGATGCTTCGGACTCACTGCCGTAAACTGCGTTTGTAGTCCGTAGCTCAGCATGACGCCGCAAACGGAGTTGAATTATCACGAGAACCCTTCTCCATCACCGCGAGAGTTACAAATTCGAAAAAAAAGCAAAAAAAAGTTCGCCAATATCGTTGAAAATTTCCTCAAAGGGTGCTATACTGTATTTTGACATTATATGCGCTCTTTCCTTGACGGATCGCGGAGAGGGCGCGGGAGGCATCGTGAACGGAGTCGGCCGCGGAAGCGAGGACAAAAAAGAAAACAAAACCAAGATCGCGACCCGCGAAACGGTGGGAATGACATTCCTGCTGTTCGGCGGATTGCTTTTTCTCATTGTCGCCACGGGAGAATTGCTCTTCGGGGATATCGGCAAGGCGATCACCGCATTCTTTGTGGGGGCCGCAGGGATCTATGTGTACTTTTTGCTCGTCGCTCTCATCTATCTTGCTATCTATTTGGTCTCGGGGAAAAAATTGCTCCCCAAGGGTTGGACACTGCGCACCATTCTCTTGGTGACAGCCGTCTTTTTCATCGTACACGCCGCGACGGCGGAACGCTTTTTCATCGATCCCGCCACCGCTTCCGCAGTGAGTTACGGCACCTATCTTTCGGGCTGTTTCCATGCGGCGGGCGAAGGCGCCGTCTACGGCACGGGCGGCGGGGCACTCTTCGGCCTCATCGCCTTTCCCGTGCGGTTTTTGTTCCAAGCGGTAGGGTCGTACATCATCTATGCCCTGCTCCTTGTCGCCGCGCTCTACTATGCCCTCATCGGCACGCCGCTCAGAGCCTATCTTCTCCCCGGCGCAAAAAAGGAGAAGGAGAAAGAAGAGGACAAAAAGCCCGTCGCATTCGACGACATTCCCGCCCCCGCGCGGAACTATTCGGCAAATGGGGGAACGGAGACCCCCGCACCCGCATCGCCCGTAGCGCCCGTGGCGCCCGTGGCGCCCGCTGCCGCATCCGATCCGCAGTCCTACGGCGCCGCCGCGTCGCCCGATCGGCCGTTCATCTATGATGTGCCGAGGAGCGAAGCGCAGAGGAGGGGCCGCGCCATTCTCTTCTCCGACGACCCCGCCAAAAATTACAGAGAAAATCTCATCTACGACGAGGATTCCCGCTTCAATTCGCAGCCTCGCCGCTCCAACGTCGCGCCCACGGACGAGGGGACCTATTCCGACCGCTATGCGGCGGGCAGCCAAACCGCCCGCCCCGCCATGCCCCGCCGCGTCACCGAGGACAAGCCCGCAAGCACGGGCGGCGGATATTCCTATCCCATCGGCGACGACAGCTATCCGCAGAAGCCCTCTTACCGTGCACCCATCGGCGATGCCGAGGGCCGCGATTTCTACAAAAACGACATTCCCGAGACGCCCGCGCCCCCGATGCGGGAGCCTCAGTCCTATCCGCCGAGACCGGTGGAGCCCTACACACCGCCGAGACCGGTGGAGCCCTACACACCGCCGAGACCCGTGGAGCCGTACACGCCGCCCGCTTCCCGCGCGGAAACGGGGCCCGATCGGACATTCGGCTCGCCCGACCTGTTCGGCCGTGGGAGAAGCATTCCCGCCGAACCCGAGACGCCGACAGAAGATTTGTTTGGCCGCGGGAGAAGAGACCTTCCCACCGAACCCGAGACGCCGACAGAAGATTTGTTTGGCCGCGGGAGAAGAGACCTTCCCGCCGAACCCGAGACGCCGACAGAAGATTTGTTTGGCCGCGGGAGAAGAGACCTTCCCACCGAACCCGAGACCCCGACGGACGATCTGTTCGGCCGTGGGAGACGGGATCTTCCCGCCGAGCCCGAGACGCCGACAGAGGACCTGTTCGGCCGTGGGAGACGGGACCTTCCCACCGAGCCCGAGACGCCGACGGACGATCTGTTCGGCCGCGGGAGAAGGGACCTTTCCACCGAACCCGAGCCCGAGGACGGCCTGAACGAGAGCAATATCTTCGGCGGCATGCCGCAGAGGAGCAATGCCGATCTCTTCGACGACAATGCTCCGCTCGATGAGCCCGCCGCGCCCGAAGTTCCCGAACTGCCCGCACCCGCGCCGCAGCGCAAGGAAGTTCCCAAGAAGAAAAAGCACGTCTGGAAGAAATACAGGCGGCCCGACGTTGAATTGCTCGATACATACGAGGACAAGGCCACGCTCTCCAACGAGGAAGTGGGGCGGAACTCGGGGATCATCCTCGATACCCTCCGCCGCTACAAGATCGAGACGCACATCATCGGCGTCAAGGCGGGGGCCTCCGTCACGCGGTACGACCTCGCCATGCCCGAGGCGGGCACGATCAGCAGTGTCACCCGCTACGACAATGAGCTTGCCGTCTATCTGCAAGTCAAGGGCGTCAACATGTATCCCAACCCCGAGGTGCGCGGCATCTCCGTGGAAGTCCCCAACGAAAAGCGCGCCACCGTCGGGCTCAAATCCATTCTCCAATCGGAAGAATTCAGAAAGGACAAACCCGAGGCGTTGATGTTTGCGCTCGGGCAGGACGTAGAGGGGAGAGTGGCGCTCGGCAACGTCACCGAAATGACCCACATCCTCGTCGCGGGCATGACGGGCTCGGGCAAATCGGTTGCGATGCACTCCATGCTCATCTCCATGCTCTTCAAGTACTCGCCCGAGGAGCTCCGCCTCATCCTCATCGACCCCAAACAGTCCGAATTCACCCTCTACGAGGGCATTCCGCACCTCATGATCAACGAGATCATCACGCAGGCCCCCAAGGCCGTCGCGGCGCTCAATTGGACGGTCAACGAGATGGAGCGGCGGTACACCCTCTTCAACGAAAAGACCCGCTCTGGCGTCGCCGTCAGCAAGATCGACGAATACAACCAAAACCTCACCGAGGACGAGGAACGCCTTCCCAAGATCCTTGTCGTCGTCGATGAGTTCTCCGACCTCATGATGACCGCCAAGAAAGAAGTGGAAGAAAAGATCCAGCGCCTCGCACAGAAGGCGAGGGCGGCGGGCATTCATCTTGTCCTTGCCACCCAGCGCCCCGACGCCACCGTCATCACGGGCGTCATCAAGAGCAATCTCCCCACGCGTATCTCTCTTTCCGTGGACTCCGACCTCAACTCCCGCATCATGCTCGACGAATCGGGCGCCGAAAAACTGCTCGGCTACGGCGACATGCTCGTCAAGACATCGGGCAAGCCCCGTCGCGTGCAGGGCTCCTACATCAGTGCCGCCGAACGTCAGCGCGTCATCAACTACATCCGCGAGAACAACGAGACCTACTTCGACGAATCGGTCGCCGAGGCCATCGACAGGACGGAAAGTTCGGGCCAAGGCGGCGCGGCGGACGTGGACGGCGGGGACGGCGGCGCGGTCAGCGAGACATACATCAAGGCGCTCGGCGTCGTCGTCAAGCGCGGACAGGCTTCGATCTCCCTCATTCAGAGGAGCCTCGGCATCGGCTACAACCATGCGGGCAAGATCATCGAATGGATGGAATCGCAGGGCTTCATCTCCGCCTTCGAGGGTTCCAAGGCGCGGACCGTTCTCCTCACCAAAGAGGAGTATGAGAGCAGATTCGGGGGTCTCGATTGATGTTGAAAAAGACCTTTGGCATGATCTCCCTCGGCTGTGACAAGAACCGCGTGGACGGGGAGAGACTTCTCGGCGAGGTCGTGCGCCACGGCTGTCCCATCACGGACGACCTTGCAAAGGCGCAGGTCCTCATCGTCAATACATGTGCCTTTTTGAACAGCGCACGGGAGGAATCCATCGGTGCCGTGCTCGAAGGCAACCGCTACCGCGACGGCGTGCTCGAAAAGATCGTCGTCACGGGCTGTCTGCCCGAAAAATTCATCGGCGAGCTCTTCCCCGCACTCTCGGAAGCAGACGTCTTTTTGGGCGTCAACGACTGCTCGGAACTCTTTCCCGCCCTCGAACGTTCCTACCGCGAGGGGGGACGCATCAACGCGGTCGGCACGGGCAGCGGAGCGCGGCCGGAGCGGTTCGTCTCCACGATGCCGCATCTCAAATATTTGAAGATCGCCGACGGCTGTTTCAACCACTGCACCTACTGTCTCATTCCCAAGATCCGCGGGAAGTATGTCTCCTATCCCATGGAGGAACTGCTTGCGGAGGCGGCGGCGCTCGGTGAGACCGACGAACTCGTGCTCGTCGCGCAGGACACGACCCGCTATGGCGAAGAGAGCGGCAGAAATCGGCTTGTCGA
>CANREK010000125.1 GCA_947629605.1 uncultured Clostridia bacterium
CCCCCTACCCGTTGCGGTGGCAGGGACCGCCGCAACCCCTTCGGCGAGGCCACGCCTCATGGAGCGGCGCCCCTCACAGCCCGCAGGGCTGTTGAGGAGAATGGCGCCACTTCGCCCCTAGGGAGGGGGCAAGAGAAAAGGGAGCAAAGGAGGAAAGGATGCATCAGGATCTGGAAAGGGTCTTTGCGAGTGAAGCGGAGATCCAAGAAAAAGTCGAAAAAGCGGCGGAGCTGGTCTCCGACCGCTATCGAGGGAGCGAGCCCCTCGCCGTCTGTGTGTTGAAGGGCGGCGCCCTCTTCTATGCGGACTTCATCCGCGCCCTCACCATCCCCGTGGCCCTCGACTTTATCGCCGTCTCCACCTACGGCAAAGGGATCGTCTCTTCGGGGAAACTCGTCATCAAAAAGGATGTCGACAGCGACCTCCGCGGCCGCGACGTCATCATCGTCGAGGACATCATCGACAGCGGTTTTACGCTCATAAGTCTCAAAAAATTGTTCTTGGAGCGGGGCGCAAAGTCCGTCTGCATCGTCACCCTTCTCAATAAGATCGGGAGAAGGGCGCACGACATCACACCCGATTTCAACTGCTTCGACCTCGCGGACGGGTTCGCCGTCGGCTACGGGCTCGACTATGACGAAGCATATCGCAACCTGCCCTATTTGGGCATTCTGAAACGGGAAATTTACGAACATTAAACTGAGGGGGAAGTTCGGTGCCGCCGCTTGACAGCGAACAACTGAATGTCCTGCTCCGACGCCTCGCAAGGGGAGACGCCGCGGCACTCGATGAGATCTTTTTCCGCTACGGGAAGCGCATGGTCGCGCTCGCCCGTGGCATCGTGCGCTCTCAGGCCGACGCCGAGGATGTCGTCTCAGAGAGCTTTGTCAAGCTGGTCAAGAGCGTCGGAAAGTTTGAGGAGGGCAACGGCTACGGCTATTTGATGCGCATCGTGCGCAACACTGCTCTCGATTTTTTGAGAAGGAACAAGCGTACGGCCGCCGAGAACATCGACGACTTCTTTTCCCTTGCCGATGAGCGCTATTCTCCCGAAAAGAGGGAGGATGCGCTCTTTTTGGAGAGGGCGATAAAGTCCCTTCCGCCCCTCGAAAAGCGCATGATCTATTACCGCTACTATCTCGATCTGACCGTGCGGGAGATCGCAAGAGAGCAAAATATGAGCAAGTCCTCCGTGGAACGGGCGATAAACCGCGCCGAGGAGATGTTGAAAAAGGCACTGCAAGCGGGACAAACGGAGGAGGAATGACGTTACTATTATGAAGGACATGAAACGGGACGAATTTTTGGAGGAAAAACTGAATTCCTATGTGGAAGGGAGCGCGGAGCCGAACGTCGACCTCTCGGCGGCCAAACGTGCCCTCACGGAGCAGCAGGCGGGACGGAGAAGCGCGAAACGGAGAATGTGGATCGCGCTCGCTTCCGCATGCGCAAGTCTCATTTTGGTTGCCGTCGTGCTCTTCAACATCCTTCCCGTGTTCCGCGCCGAAACGGACGGAGACAGCGGCTCCTCAGAGGCCCCGGAGAGCGGGGATCATGACGCCGCGGGGGCTCCGTCGGAGGGGGACAGTGAGGCCGATCCGCCGCCGGGATCCTCGGGGTCGAGCGGGACAGAGGTCGTTCGCTTCACCCTCGCCGAGACCAAGCAGAGGGCGGCGGGGGTCGGTGAACTTTCCGAGACGTACGGAACAAAGCTCAAAAAGTTGACCGACTTCGGATTCTCTTCGGGCGTTGCCGCCGAGTATACGCTCTATTATGTGGAGGAAGAGGCCGTTCTGCTTGGGACGGAGCTCGTCTATTCGCAGGAGGGAAAGCGGGTGAGCGCCACCGTCTACACCGACCTCTCGGGCGGCAAATATCGGGCGGAAGAGCTCGGCGAATATGACGCGCTTCCCCAAAAATCTGCGACTTATACGTTCAAACAGACCTTTTTGAACGGCGAATATGTGTATCTCGGGAACTTCTTTGTGCAGGGCGCGGAGTACTGCGTCTCGCTCCAATCGTCGAACGAGTATGCCTTTGCCGCGTTGATGGAGTATTTGGCATAGGACACGCACGGCGTACGCCGCCGTGCTCATGCTGACCCTGAGCGCAGCCGAAGGCCCATCCCAGCAAACCTACGGAAACACAATGTTGCTCCGCCCGTTTGCAGTTTTGCACTATGGCTCAAAATGATCTTAAAAAATTTTTCCAAAAGGCGGGACAAAGGGGTGGGGCGGTGCGTTGTAATTACAAACGACACAGCGGAGGTCTCAACATGAAACAGAAACTTTGGATCTGTATGGCACTTACGGCGGCCCTTGCGCTCGCGGGCTGCGGCGCCGCCATGGACGGCGGTGACTACGTTCCCGGGGATAGGGATCACTACTTCAACACGACAGAAACTTTCCCCGACGCCGCAGACGGCGGAATGGGTGAGGCGGGCGGAAACTATCACTACGACAGCATCGTGGAGACATCCTTCCACGCCACTGCCGAAGAGGACAGTATCTACTTCTCCCTCGACAGAAACACGGCAAACTATTCCGAAGTCCGTGCCCAGCTCAACATGGGGCGCTCGGTCGCGCCCGATTCCGTGCGCATCGAGGAGCTCATCAACTACTTCTCCTATGACTATCCCGCGCCCGCGGAGGGGGAAGTGATGAAGGCGACGGCCTATCTCACCGATTGCCCGTGGGAACCCGAGCACAAGCTCGTCACCGTCGGCGTCAAGACGGAGGAGAGGATCCTCACGGCCGAGCGCAACAACTATGTATTCCTCATCGACGTCTCCGGCTCCATGGGATCGCGCGTGCGGGGGCTCGAAGGCACCACCTGCCTCGATCTCGTCAAATACGGCATCGAGAAGCTCGTTGCGGGGCTCGGCGACAACGACACCGTTTCCATCGCGACCTATGCGAGCAGTGCGGGAGAACTTTTGGAGCCGACCATGGCGACGGCAGAGGGCAAACAGGCCATTCTCCGCGCCGTACAAAAGCTCAACGCCTACGGCTCGACGAACGGCTCGGGCGGGCTCGAAGTCGCCTACGACCTTGCCGCGCGGCATTTCTCCGAAAACGGCAATAACCGCGTAATTTTGCTCTCCGACGGCGATTTCAACGTCGGCTTGCAGACGCAGGACGAACTGCTCGAATTCATTCAGGAAAAGGCAAAAACGGGGGTTTATCTCTCGGTTTTGGGGGTCGGGATCGGCAACATGCGCGACGATTTCATGCAGACGCTCGCCTTAAACGGCAACGGCAATTACGCCTATATCGACACACCCGCCGAGGCCGAAAAGGTCTTGGGGGAGGAGCTCAACGGCATGCTCGTCGCCGTCGCCAAGGACGCCAAGGCGGGGGTGACTTTCTCCGGGGAGACCGTCAAGGAGTACCGCCTCATCGGCTACGACATGAAGCTCATGAGCGAGGACGACTTCAACAATGCGGAAAAGGACGCGGGCGAGATCGGCTCCAACCTCTGCGTGACGGCGCTCTTTGAAGTCGCGCTCCAAGAGGATGCCGCGGAAGGGGAGCTCTTGGGGAACGTCGAGATCCGCTTCAAGAACACCGACGCCGAGGAGACGGCGGGCGCCGTGACGGCAGAGATCTTGAATACGCTCTCCGAGAACGAGGATGCGATGTTCGTCTCCTGCGTGGCCGAGTTCGGGCTACTGCTCCGCAACTCCGCTTACAAAAAAAATGCAAGTTATGATGCGATTTTGGCCCGTTTGAACGATTCGCCCACCTATCTGGACAACGATGTCTACAAGTTCGGATTCAAGTCCCTCGTCGAAAAAGCCAAGGCAATCGCCGCACAGAGCGCATAAGGGCGACGGTGACCCACCCCCCTACCCCCTCCCATGGAGGGGGCAAAAAGGGACCCCTCCTCGGGAGGGGCAAAAAAAGAACGTCTCTCGTCGAGGCGTTCTTTTTTCGCACATAAGTGCGGAATTTTTACTTATTCATGCCTTCCTGCACGGCCACGGCAACGGCGACGGTGGCGCCGACCATGGGGTTGTTGCCCATGCCGATGAGGCCCATCATCTCGACGTGTGCGGGGACGGAAGAGGAGCCCGCAAACTGCGCGTCGGAGTGCATTCTGCCCATCGTATCGGTCATGCCGTAGCTCGAGGGACCCGCCGCCATGTTGTCGGGGTGAAGGGTCCTGCCCGTGCCGCCGCCCGATGCGACGGAGAAGTACTTGACGCCGTTTTCGTTGCACCACTTCTTATAGGTGCCCGCGACGGGGTGCTGGAAGCGCGTGGGGTTGGTGGAATTGCCCG
>CANREK010000126.1 GCA_947629605.1 uncultured Clostridia bacterium
ATCAAGGCGCTCTCCTTCCAGCCCACGGGCGCCGTCTCCTTCTCGGTATACGGCACGATCGTCTTGGACGGCGTCGAAACGCCGAGGACCTGCATCGTCGTGCGCGAGGCCAAAGTCAACGAGGACGGCGAAACGGAGCTTGACGAGAAGGGCGACCCGATCATCGAGGCCTTCTACGTCGTGGTCGGCAATTACCGCCTCGACATCTCTGTGGACTACCACGGAAAATCGGACAACTTCTATACGATAAGTTCGATGAAGTATATCCTGTCCGTGCACAACAACACATACTATCAATATTATCTGTATGTGTACCTGTTCTACGGGGCAAACTTCGCCAACAGCCTCTCCAACATCTTCGGCAACTTCACCATCACCACAGAGTACAACGAGGCGGGGGATGTCGCGGAAGATTATCTCGACGTCGATCTCGGCGTTTCGGATGTCACCTTGCTCGACGGCACCGTCGTGGAGAAGCTCGAACATGCCGAATATGAACTCATCAACGGCCGCTACTATGTCGTCACCTACCAAGGCGAAGGTGAGGACAAGAACACCTACAAGTTCTACTTTGAATTGGGTGCAAACTCCATGTTCGGTGTCTATGTCTACGACCTCGCCGCATGCGTGCGCGTGCAGACCCTCGAAACGGAAGGCTACAAGATCGAGACCGAGCGCATCATCGCATCGGATACCGCCTCGGTCGGCGGCATCTTCGATCTGACCCTGACAAAGGGCGGGACCGAAGTCGAATTCGAATCCATCTATATCAACACGGACGGCGTGCTGTATTGCGTTTCTCGTACCCGTACTCATCGCCCCGAGGATGAGGACGGCGTGAATACGGGGGACATCACCGATTCCACCTACTACATCATCGCACTTACCGAAGCGGAGAAAGAGGAAGGCGGCGACAGTGAGGACAACACCGTTCCGCTCTACGAGAGCTTCACACTCACCGAGAAGCACGTCAAGACCGTCTACAACAACAGCGGCAATGCCTATGTCGATATCGATGAGACGGAAAACAGCGTCGTCGGCTTCTACTACGGCAGCGGAATGTATCTCCCGAAGGAATGCGTCTACGACGATGCGACGCACACCTACACGGCGACGATCACGGACACCGTAAAATATACGATTCGGATCGAGCAGACCGACAGCGGCGAAGTTGCGGTGATCGCCCTCGTCACAGAGGACACCACGACCGACTGAGAATAACCGCCTTATCCCAACATCAACCTCAAAAACCGTCACATATGTGACGGTTTTTTGAAATGAAAAATGAAAAATTGTAGCCCCGCGTCATTCTGAGCCACGTAGGCTGTAAAAAGTACGGAGGCAATTCCGAAGAATCTCGCGGGGCGGGGGTCGCATGAGCGCACGGCGGTACGCCGTGCACATACGAACCATTCTAAATGCGTCATCCTGACCCTTCCTCTTGCCCGCCCCCTTTGAAGGGTGGAGCGGCACAGTGCTTGCTCAACAGCCCTGCGGGCTGTGAGCGTGCCGCTCCATGAGGCGTGGCCTCGCCGAAGGGGTTGCGGCGGTCCCTGCCGCCGCAACGGGTAGGGGTGGGGGTTCATTCCCAATTGCGTCATCCTGAGCTTGTCGAAGGATCACCGCATGAAAGTTGTGTTATCTTCCGAATTTTTCTCGGTTGATAGTTGCTTTTTGAAAAAACTTTATGATAGAATAGAGATGACAAAGGAGGATATGATGTTTTATTTCAGCAAGTCCAAATACTGTGATTTTCGGCAGTGTCCCAAGATCCCGTGGCTCAAAAAGTACAAACCGGAGGAATACGTCATCGACGCGGCGACGCAGGCGAAATTCACGACGGGCAACGAGGTGGGGGATCTCGCCATGGGGCTCTTCGGAGAATTCGTCGAAGTCACCGCGTTCAAACCCGACGGCGGTCTCGACCTCAACAAGATGAAACAGCTCACGCGTCAGGCCCTTGCCGAGGGGAGAGAGAACATCTGCGAGGCGTCGTTCGACTATCAAGGCCTCTATTGCGCCGTGGATATTCTCCGAAAAAACGGCGACGGGTACGACATCTATGAGGTCAAGAGCAGCACTTCGCCCCACAATTATGTGTATATCATAGATACATCCTATCAAAGATATGTGCTGGAAAAGTGCGGCGTCAAGGTGAAGGGTGTCTTTCTCGTCACGATCGATACGAGCTACGTCTTTGACGGCACGCTCGACCTCAACAAATTCTTTAAGATCACCGAGGTCACGCCCCTCGTCGAGGAGGAGATCAAGACGGTAGAGGAGAATTTAAGGGCGGCGGAGAAGGTCATGGCTTCCGCCTCGGAACCCGCCGTCGGACTGTCCGAATCCTGCAATTCTCCCTACCCATGTGCCTTTTTCGGCTACTGCACAAGGGGAATTCCCTCGCCGTCGGTGTTCGATCTCTATGGCATGCATTTCAAACAGGCGCTGGAACTCTACGAGCGCGGCATCGTCTCCCTGCAAGACGTTTGGAACGACGGGAAGTGTTTGGAAGGGGGAAAGTCGCAGGGCAGACTTCGCCGCCGTCAGGTGGAATATGCCGTCGAGGACAGGGGGACCTACGTCGACAAAACGGGCGTGGAGGAATTCCTGAAAACGCTCACATATCCGCTGTATTTTTTGGATTTTGAGACCATCCAGCTCGCCGTTCCCCGCTATGTCGGCACGAGACCCTATCAACAGCTTCCCGTGCAGTATTCTCTGCACATTTTGAAGGCGGACGGGACGCTCGAACACAGGGAGTTCTTGGGCCGCCCGGAAGAGGACCCGAGGAGGGCGCTTGCGGAGCGCCTCGTCTCCGACATTCCCGACGACGTCTGCGTGCTTGCCTACAACAAGTCGTTTGAGTGTTCCCGCATCAAGGAGCTCGCCGAGGCCTTCCCCGATTTGAGCGAACATCTCCTCAAAATGAGGGAGAATGTCAAGGATCTCATCGATCCCTTCCAAAAGGGATATTACTATAATCGCAACATGGGTGGCTCTTTTTCCATCAAGAGCGTGCTACCCGCGGTCTATCCCGACGACCCCGCGCTCAACTATCACAACTTGGAAGGGGTGCACAACGGCAGCGAGGCGATGGAGCTCTTCCCCCGCCTCAAAGACATGCCGTCGGACGAGAGAGCCAAGGCCGAGTACGACCTCTTGAAGTACTGTGAACTCGACACCTACGCCTTGGTGAAGCTCTACGAGGAACTCAGACGGGTCTCCGATAAATCATGACCTACGTTTTATCCGACATTCACGGCGAATATGAGCTGTTTTATGGGCTCATGGAGAAGGTGAGATTTTCGGGAAGCGACACCCTCGTCTGCTGCGGGGACATGATCGAGAAGGGAAAACACTCGGTCCGCCTCACAAAACTTCTCTTCTCCCTGAAAAACGCCGTGCTCCTTACGGGGAATCACGAATACGCCTTTCTCAAATATTATTGGTCGCTCATGCGCGAGACGTGCGACTACGACGTTGTGCTGCAAAAATTGCAGGCGTATTTTCCGTATGACGGCGGACTTCTCGATTGGGAGACCGTCGACCGCATGGAGTCGCTTCCCTATTTTTATGAGACGGAAAGCTACATCTGTGCCCATGCGGGCGTTCCGCTCGACGGCGAGGGGCGCATTCTCCCCTTGCAGCGCGCCACCCCCGAACAGCTCGTCTACGACCGCAACTTCAAGGAGCCCGACGTGCTGCCCCGCGGCGGCAAATGCGTCTTTTTCGGCCATACGCCCACGGTCAATATGGGGTTTGCGCCGAGGATCCGATGCTATCTGCGGGCGGGGGCGATGGGGGATAAAATTTCCGACTACTATAAAATCCATCTCGATACGGGGGCGTACCAAAGCGGCATTTTGGGCTGTTTCCGCGTGGAAGATTGCCAAGAATTTTATGTCAGAAAGTCAACTGTCTGAGGTGTTGCGGGGATAGGGCCTCGGGCGGCGGTTTGTCACCTCTTTTTTGCGTTTGGGATATGATGAAATAGGGCGGAACACCGCCCATATCCCTCAACATGGGCAAAAACGGAGGAAACAGAATGTATTACAATTACAGATGCTGTCAGTGCGGAAATCCCTGTCCGTGCGGCTGCAACAACGGCCCTCAGATGCCGTACCCGCCCGTGACGATCCGCGGCGCCACAGGCCCGACGGGTCCGACGGGCCCCACGGGTCCTGCGGGTTCCGCAAGCGCAACGGGCGCCACAGGCCCCACGGGGCCGACGGGTCCCACCGGAGCGACAGGTGCAACGGGTGTGAC
>CANREK010000127.1 GCA_947629605.1 uncultured Clostridia bacterium
CCCGTGCTCGACCGCTATGCCGTCAGAATTTCCGAGGCACCATGTCTCGATTGGATGCGGTCTGCCGCGGACATGGTACGGGGAAATCACGATTTTAAGGCCTTCTGCGCGGCGGGTTCCTCCGCAAAGACGACGGAAAGGACGATTTTCGACATCAAAATTGCCGCAGAGACGAAAAATCTCTATACCATGTACGGGATCTCCGTCACGGGAAACGGCTTTTTGTACAACATGGTCCGCATTCTTGCGGGGGAGATCCTTGCGATCGGCCTCGGCAAGGGGACCAAAAATCTTGACTTGGCCCTGCAAACGGGGGAGCGGTCGCTGCTCGCAAAGACCATGCCCGCACGGGGGCTCATGCTCGTAAATGTAGAATATGATGCGCCTCTTTTCGGCGCACGGGAGGTATAAATGGAATTCTTTTCTTGGATGGTCGATCCGCTGCAAATCATCGATTTCTTTTCCTTTTCCAAAAATTCAACTTTTGATGCTGCGATGTCACATGTCATCGAAGTTGTTACGATTGAATTTTGGATTGCGGTGGGGTTGTATTTGCTCGGACACATCTTCGGCGGGTTCGGGCTCTATAAACTCGCCAAACGCGCGGGGGATAAATTCGCTTGGATGGCGTTCGTGCCCATTCTCAACACCTATCTTTCGGGCCGCCTTGCGGGGGAGACAAAGGTGTTCGGCGCTAAGTGTAAGCGGCTTGGACTCTACGTTTCGCTTATTGAAATTTTGTATATTGCAATCAGTGCTTTTATGTTGGTACTCTCCTTTTGTATGTTAAGAGGTGCATTTATTGACATTAGCGACAGGCAACTGAGTGATGGTACCATTGTCCGCATTCTTACTTTTAAGAGCGTAGAGACGGTTCCCGTAAACATAAGGTGGATTATGAAGGCATACGACATTATTTATTTCATTAAACTTTTTTGGTATTTCGTCACGCTCGTCACGTTCATCATGCTCTACTCGGCGTTTTTCCGAAAATATTATGCGCGGAGCCCCTTCACGATGGCCTTCCTTTGCTCCTTCTTCCCGGTGCGCGGCTATGTGCTCTTCGCCGTGCGGAACAACGCCGCCATCGACTACGACCAATGGATGCAGGCGAACATCCGCAGAATGCAGCAGCAACAGGCGCAGCAGTACGGCGGACCGCAGCCCCCCTACGGCGGGTCCTACGGCGGGAACTCTTACGGCGGACCGCAGGGCGGCGAGCCCTTCTCGGATGTGAGCGGAACGAACGACAGCACAAACGGCGGCACCCCGCCCGACAGCAACGAACCCTTCTCGGATCTGTAAGTTGAATCCTTTGCCCCCTCCCTCGGGAGGGGGCAAGCACGGCGTTCCGCCGTGCGCTCATCCTGAGCGTAGCGAAGGATCCCAGCAAACCTACGGAAGCAGCTACTCCGCCCGTTTAATGGGATTCTTACTTCGCGGGCTGTGCCCGCTCGTGCCGCCCTTCGACACCATAAAGAATGTGCGGGCGGGGCGGTTCGCTACGCTCCCTCAGAATGAGCGCCCGATGCTCATTCCGATTCATCAAAGCATTCAAAAAAACACTTGACTTTTTCAAGAAAAGGACTACAATACTATTTGCTTCCCGAGGGGAGCACAAGGAGAATCATTATGTTGAACAAAAAAATTGCGGAAATGCTGAACGACCAAATCAACAAGGAGCTCTACTCCGCCTATCTCTACCTCGATTTTGCCAACTATTATGCGGATGAGGGGCTCGACGGCTTCGCCCATTGGTACGAAGTGCAGGCGCAGGAGGAGCGCGACCACGCCTTTATGATCCGCCGCTATCTCATCAACAACGGCCACCGCGTCACCTTTGATGCGATCGCAAGGCCCGACAAGACCTTCAAGACCCATCTCGACCCCCTGACGGCGGGCTATGAGCACGAGCAGTACGTCACTTCGCTCATCACCGACATCTATCACGAAGCGGCGGGGCAGAAGGATTACCGCACGATGCAGTTCCTCGATTGGTTTATCAAGGAACAGGGCGAAGAGGAGACCAACGCCGACGACATGATCAAAAAGTACAAGCTGTTCGCCTCCGACGCCAAGGGCCTCTATGCGCTCAATCAAGAACTTTTGGGCCGCGTCTACGCGCCCTCCACGACCGGTCCCGCGATGTAAAATTTGCAACTTATTGCACGAAACTCAAAAAATTCCGCCCATTGAGGCGGAATTTTTCTGTATAAAACCGCGCGGCGGCGGGCGCAAATTGCGCCCGCCGCCGCGCTAAGGCCTACCCACTTTTGGGGGAGGCGTCGTCTCGGGTGGGATGGGTGTCCTTGGGGAGATAATAGAGCTTGCCGTCCTTTGCGATGATCTCCACATCCTCGTGGAACAAATCATCGTGCGCGGCGGCGGATATGGGCTCCGCCGTGGTCTGACGTTCGATGAGGGCGACGGTGGAAGCCGGCATATCCCTATATTTGAGATCCTTTTTGAAGAGCCCGGGAAGCCAATGGAGCGCCCGATCGAGCCCTCTCCGTCTGTGCTTGCATTCCTCGAGCCGCACGCCGAGCCGTTCCGCCGTGTCCGTGTGCCACTTTAAGAGCATCTCCCGCGTCTCCTCCGCCTGTTGCCGATAGATGGGGAGAAGGGCCTCGCATTGCTTGCGCGACGCCGTTCCCAAATAGAGGGCAAACCGCAAATTTGCGATCTCCGTGAGCGTCGACAGGAGGACCTTTTGCGCGGAAAACCACTTGTCGATCTCCGCCGTCGCGCGGACATATTTGGGATAATCGAGATCGGTTTTCGACGTGTAATCGGCGATCATGAGGTTCGTTTGACCCAAAAGTTCGATGCATTCATGCTCCAAACGGTCGAGTTTTGAAATCTCCGCCGTGCGCAGAGCGTCGTTTTCCAGCACTTCGGCGTGGAATGCCGCCGACCGCATGACCTGCGCATGCAGGGCAAAGACTTTGCTCTTGAATTCGCTGTCTTGAAATTCTTTGAGCTCCGAGAGACGCTCGGTAATTCCTTTGAGTTGAAGATTGACGATCCTCAGATAATATTGCCCGACGACCATGGATGCCGCACCCATGACGGTGGAAAAGGAGCTTGCAACGAACGTTCCGACCTGCGCGGACGCCATCGCGGCGCCCATCGGGAGGGAACTCCCCGAGGTCGCAAGTTTTGTGCTTGCGGGGAGAATGACCTTGTAGACCGCCGTACTGCACCTCGTCACGGCGAGCCCCGCGGCAAGTTCCGTGCGGATGAGGTCGGGCATCAACGCCTTCACGCGCTCCGCGACCTCGATGTCGTCGATCTCGCAGAGGGCGGTCTCGTCGATCTCATCCGCCGAAACCGTCTCGACGGAGACTTCCTCCCGCCGACGGGCCTTGGATCTTTTCCGTTTCAGACGGGCGAAACAGACCGCGGCAATGCACAGTACCGCCGTCGCCGCCACCACGATCGCCAAGATCCAATACCACGCCATCATCCGTACCCTTCCTGCCCTTTTTCATCCATGAATTATATCCCATCCCGCGGAAAAAGTCAAGGCTCCCGCACGGCAAATCCGGAAAGTTATTTTTTTGAATTCATGATTTTCGTCGTGCTCAGAATGAGCGGCGTTGCCCACCCCCAACCCCCTCCCGCGGAGGGGGCACGCGCGGCACCCTTTTTTGCCCCCTCCATGGGAGGGGGATCAAGGGGGTGGGTCACCGCATTCACTCCGCCCGGTTGTTGGCGGTGGGGAAAACAAGAAAAACATAT
This sequence comes from uncultured Clostridia bacterium, assembly GCA_947629605.1. GTDB lineage: Bacteria > Bacillota > Clostridia > Christensenellales > Borkfalkiaceae > Gallimonas. The sequence goes on from CANREK010000127.1 coordinate 3,742, forward strand.
CAAAAATGCTTGCGTTCTCCAAAAAGATATGATATACTATTTCAGTCTGTAAAAAGCAGATAGTCCACACCCCGAAGGCGCCGCTCGCCGTGTCCCGTAAATCTTTTCCTGCGGGATAGGAGCGGAAACTGTCGCAGGCGGGGGAGGAAAAACGGAGGATTTTTATGGCAGTTATCACCATGAAACAGCTTCTCGAGGCGGGTGTCCACTTCGGGCACCAGACGAGAAAGTGGAACCCCAAGATGAGCAAATACATCTTTGCGGCGCGTCACGACATCCACATCATCGACCTCGAAAAGACGGCGGCCCTCATCGAAACGGCGTACAGCTTTGTCGTCGAATCGGTCAAGGCGGGCAAAGACGTGCTCTTTGTGGGCACCAAGAAGCAGGCGCAGGATGCGATCAAGGAAGAGGCGGAGCGCTGCGGGCAGTATTACGTCAACTCCCGTTGGCTGGGCGGCACG
>CANREK010000128.1 GCA_947629605.1 uncultured Clostridia bacterium
GAGAGCCTCACCTTGGGCGTGACCTCCATGACCATGAGCTGGATCTCTTCGCCGACGCGTGCGGCATACGCTTCGCGGCTGTACGCCTCGCAGTCGATATCTTCCTTTGCAAGGAGAATTTCGAGCTTGCCGGATGCGGAGACATAGATCCCCTCGTCCGTTGCGGAAACGATATTGGCGGAAATGATCTGCCCCTTCTTGTAGCGCACGTTCTTGCCGAGGTCCTCAACGACCTTTTCCATCAGGTTGCCCTGCTGCGCTTCGGGTGCGGGCGCTTCTGCCGCAGGCGCTTCGGGCGCCGCCTCTGCCGCTACGGGCTCGGGTGCGGGCGCTTCTGCCGCATTCTCTGCGGGTGCCGCTTCCTCTGCGACGGGCGCTTCGGGTGCGGGCGCTTCCACTGTCGCCGCGACTTCCTCGGTCACGGGCGTTTCCTCGACGACCTCCGTCGTCTCCTGTACTTCCGCGTTGTTTTCTGCCATCTTGAAGAGAACCTCCTGAGTCTGCCAATCGGGAGTGCTCGCTCCCGCTATGATGCCGACCCTCTTAAAATTTTTAATGAATTCATATTTGAAATCGTCCGCGCCGCTGAGCCGAATGACGGGCTTCCCCTTTGCGGATGCGATCTCACAGAGCTTTGCCGTGTTGCTGCTGTTCTTGCCCCCGATCACCAGCACGGCGTCGCAGAGCTCGGACAATTTTTCAGCCTCTCTCTGCCTACAAACAGTAGTATAACAAATTGTGCGAAAAATCACAAGTGTTTTGGGGTATACATTTTTAAGATTTTTTGCGATTTTTGAAAATCTTTGCTCCGAAAAGGTGGTTTGAGACACCAAAACCACATCTTTTTCGTGAAAACGGGAAAAATCCGCCTCCTCGTAGGGATAGACATAGATCTCCCCCGCGCCCTGTCCCGCGAGCCCTTTCACCTCGGGATGGTCGGGTTCCCCCGCAATGACGACCGTCTTGTGCTCCTTGCCCGCCTGCATGACGATCTCCTGCGTGCGGCGGACAAAGGGACAGGTGCAGTCGATGACGCGGATGTTCCTCTCTTCGCACGCCGCATACACCGCCTTCCCCGCGCCGTGGGAGCGGATGATGAGGGAGGCGCCGCACGGGACCTCTTCGGGCGAGGAGACCGTGACGATGCCGCGCTCGGTGAGCCGTTTGACGACTTCGGGGTTGTGGATGAGTTCCCCGAGCACAAAGGTATTCTCGGGGGGAACGGAGAGCGCCGTATCCACCGCCCGCTTCACCCCCGCGCAGAACCCGCGGTTTTTTGCAACGATGATCTGCAATTACTTGTCCTTCTTCTTTTTCTTTTTGCTTGCGAGATAGGCCCGATGCTCCTCTCTGAGCTCGTACAGCCTGTTTTTGAGCTTTTCGTCGGCCTCGGCGTAGTCCTCCGCCGTCATGCGCTTGCCGTAATATTCGTCGAGCTCCATGGGTTCGCCGAACATGACATGCGTCACATGGAAGAGGCGGGGCCTGTTGCAGATGACAAAGGGAATGACGGGCGTCTTTGTCTTGATGGCAAGCAGCGCCGCGCCGCCGTGGAAGGGCAAAAATTCCTCATCGGAGACTTTGTTCCGCGTCCCCTCGGGGAAGAGAGAGATCTTTTCGCCGTTTTTGAGCACCTTCATCGACTCCATGAGCGTTCTGACGTCCGACCCGTCGCGCATGGCGGGAATGGCGCCGACGTGCCTCGCCCAATAGCCGACGACGGGAACATACAGAAGGGATTCCTTCATGAGATAGTGGATCCCCTCGCCCGTCGTGCGGGCGGGATAGAACACGTCCCAGATGCAGTAGTGGTTGCCGAAGTAGATATACGCGCCGAGCCCGACCTTTTTGTGGCCGTACAGCTTATACGGATAGGCGAGGAAGTGGATGGGATAGAAGAGAAACCGCAAAAAGTTCATGAGGTGCATGACGTGCTTCCCCTTCCTGTTGGCGGGAAAGAGAAGTTTGCGGTGTTTCATGGCCTTTTCGCGCTTTTTTTGCAGTTTTTGCTGCTTTTTTTGCCTTTTTGCCTCGGCTTTTTGCTCTTTTTTCGTGAGTTCTTTCTCGGGAGGCAACATTTCTTCCGTCATAATTTCTCCTGCATCACATGCTCGATCGCCGAGACGACTTCGTCGATCGTCATGTCCGACGTATCGATGAGAACGGCGTCCTCGGCCTGTTTCAAGGGGGCGAATTTCCTGTTCATATCCTGTTCGTCGCGGCGGATGATCTCCCCTTTGAGCTGTTCATAGTCGACTTCCGTCCCCTTTGCTTTGAGCTCGTCGTATCTGCGCCTTGCGCGTACGTCGGGGGAAGCCGTGAGGTAGAATTTGAAGTCGGCGTCGGGGAGAACGTACGTCCCGATGTCCCTGCCGTCGAGGATGCAGGACATCCTGCCCGCGATCTCCCGCTGTTTTTCGACGAGATGCATTCTGACGCTCGGGTGCTTGGAGACGACGGAGGAGGCCATGGAGACGGGATTTTTTCGGATCTCCTCGGAGACGTCCTTGCCGTCGAGGAGGGTCTTTTGGATGCCATTTTCATAGACGACGTCGAGCTTGACATCCCGCATGAGGTCGACGATGGCCGTTTCATCATTGGGATCGATGCCCGCTTCGAGCACTTTGAGCGCACAGGCGCGGTACATAGCGCCCGTGTCGAGATACAATATATTGTAGTCCTTTGCGACCCGCTTGGCAACGGTGGATTTCCCGCTGCCCGCAGGCCCGTCGATGGCGATGTTCATCTTCCCCGCGATGTCCTTTCTGAGCACCTTTGCGCCGCGGAGATAGACATGGGAAGGGGCAAGGTTCTTCTCCACAAAGATCATACAGCGGATGCAGAGCGGCAGTCCCCCATCGATCTCGGGCTCCTGCGCGGAGAAGAGCGAACAGCTCATGAATCCCGCATCGCGCGCGGCCTTTGCGGGGTAATAAGAATGTATATCGGATGTACTCGAAAAGACGAGACTGACGATCTCGTCCCGTTTCAAAGAATTTCTGCTTTCGATCTGTTCCAAGAGTTCCGAGACCGCCTTTTGGATCTCCTCCTTGGTGTCGCTCGGAATGGTCGTTGCGCCGCGAATTACTATCATGGTTTCCTCCGGATCGATAATGTATATCAAACAATAAATTTAATTATATCTGTTTTTGCACGGAAAGTCAAATGAATTCACATTGCGGGGATCGATCTGCCCGCCGCATACCCCGTGGAAAAGGCGAGTTGCAGGTTGAATCCCCCCGTGAAGGCGTCGATGTCGAGCACTTCGCCGCAGAAATAGAGCCCCTTGATCTTTTTGCTCTCCATGGTCTTTGGATCGACCTCTCTGAGATCGACCCCGCCCGAGGTGACGACGGCCTCCTCGAACCCGCGGAGCGAGACGGGCGTGAGCGGGAACCCCTTCAATGCACCCACAAGACGCGCCCGTTCCTCCCGCATGACGGCGTTGGCCTGTTTCTGCGGGGAAATTTTGGCAAAATTCAGCACAAAGAGGCCCAAACTTGCGGGCAAGAGGCCGCGGATGACGCTCTTCATCTGCTCGTTTTTCCGCTCCGAAAAGTCACGGATGAGCCTGCTATCGAGCGTTTTCTCGTCGAGTGCCGGCTTGAAGTCCACGGAAAGCGCGACGGAGTCGACGGGAAGGCGGTTGATGAGCGCCGACAGCGACAATACGAGCGGTCCGCTCACGCCGAAATGGGTGAAGAGCAGTTCCCCGAGCTCCGAAAAGAGCACTTTTTGCCCCTGTTTTGCGGTCAGAACGGCATTTTTCACCGTGACGCCCTGCACGGAGGACAGGTCCTCCCTGCAATTCAGCCCCACAAGCGAGGGGCGGCACAAAGATACGGTATGCCCGAGCTCCCTTGCAAAGCGATAGCCGTCGCCCGTGGAGCCCGTGGAGGGATAGGAGAGCCCGCCCGTCGCTAAAACGGCGGCATCGCACAAAATCTCCCCTTTTGTGGTTACTATGTCACGCATAGTACTATGCAAAACGTCGATTTTCAAAATTTCAGTGCCCAATTCGAAGCGGACACCCACTCTTTTGCATGCTTTTTCGAGTGTCTTTGTGACATCGCTGGCGTGATCGGAGACGGGAAAGACGCGGTTCCCCCTCTCGACTTTGAGCGGAAGTCCCTCGCTTTCGAGGAATTCCATGAGCTTTTGCGGCGGGCATTGATAGATG
>CANREK010000129.1 GCA_947629605.1 uncultured Clostridia bacterium
GAGGAGCGTAGCGACGAAGTAGCTCCGTCGAACCATCACCGCAGCAAATAAGGCGGATCCTTCGACACGACGCAAGGGCGCGTCGGCTACTTCGCGCCAAGGGCGGCGCTCGTGCCGCCCTTAGACGTGAATAGAATGCGGGCGGGGCAGGATGACGCTAATGGAATGGTCCGTTTTCGCCCCGCGAGATTCTTCGGGTCAACCCATCGGACTGCGTACAACCCGCGACGCTCAGAATGACGCGGGGCCGCAACTACTTCCGTAGATTTGCCGGGATCCTTCGCATACGCTCAGGATGAGCGCGAAGCGCTCAATTTTGAATTCAAAAAAAGCCCTCTCCTGTTACGGAAAGGGCCTTGACGGTCGTATGTACTTTACGCGTTTGCTTCTGCGGGAGAGGATTGGATGAGCGTCGCAAAGATCTTGATGTCCTCGGAGAGGTAGAGCTTTTCGCGATCCTCCACGGGCATATCGGGTTCGTAGGTCTGTTCATCCTTGCGCTCGATGCCGTATTTTTCGGCAATGCGGCCGAGGAGCATCTTTGCCCTTCTGCACTTCAACCCCGAAGTGAGGCAGAGCATGGCGGGCGTTTCGGCAAAGCGGGCCTTATTGGAGATGTCCTTGATTTTGAGCGCTTCGTAGTCCACTTCCTCGGGAGAAAGCGCATAGGCGACGCAAAGTTTTTGCCCCTTGAAGTACATGATGCCGACGCGGTCGCGCCCGATGCCGATGCGCATCTGACGGCGGCTCTCGCGGAGCTTGATCTTCTTGAAGTGAGAGGCCTCTTCCACAAAATCCGAATAGAAGGCCTTGGCATTATCGTCTGCAAGCGCAAGCCTTGCCTTAAAGGAATAGGAGAATGTGACTCTGTAAATTCTGTCGTCGTAGATGGCGCCGACGCAGCCCACCTTTTCGCGCATGGCGGGCGTCATTTCCTTGGCATACATGATCTTGCCGCGGCGGTCGTATCCCTCGTTGTCGTCTCCGCCCATGAGAAGGGCGCCGGCAGCGGCGAGCGCGGCAGCATCCCCCTCCTCCGCGGGCGCTTCGGCCTCGGGTTCGGGTTCCTCTTCGGGCTCTTCTTCGGGTTCTTCCGCGGGCTCCTCTTCGGGTTCTTCCGCGGGCTCCTCTTCGGGTTCTTCCGCGGGCTCCTCTTCCGCTACGGGTTCCTCAACGGGTTCCTCTGCGGGTTCCTCAACAGGTTCCTCGGCAACGGGTTCCTCTTTGACGGGCTCTTCGGCGACAGGCTCCTCTTTGACGGGCTCTTCCTGGGGCTCGTCGTTCTCTTTTTTCATGCCAACGGCCAAGACGACCGTGCTCGCAGCGAGAACGCCGATGATGATCCCGCCGAGTACCAAAAACGTTACTAACATCACATCTCCTCCGTAAATACAATTCTCAATGACAGTATACAGCATTTTTTCGGAATTTGCAAGAGTATAAAGTAAAATATTTTGACTTTTTTGCAAAAAATTCTTAAAAAAATGCGCGATATGTGCTTATTTCGGACAAAATATTGTGCACAAGGCAGAGCGTTCCCGCCCGCGGCCGCACGGCGGCGCGTTTAGGCGGAGACGATGTCGATATATTCATCGAGCGTGACGTTCTTGTCGAACACCTTTGTGCCGTCGATGACGATGATGCGGTTGCACACCGTATTCATGAGTTCTTGGTCGTGAGAAGTCAAGAGAAGGCATCCCTTGAACGCCGTGAGGCCGTTGTTGAGAGAAGTGATGCTTTCGAGGTCGAGGTGGTTCGTCGGCTCGTCGAGAATGAGGAAATTCCCCCCTTCGAGCATCATTTTTGCGAGCATGCATCTCACTTTTTCGCCGCCCGAGAGCACTTTTGCCTCCTTTAAGGCCTCCTCGCCCGAAAAGAGCATTCTGCCCAGCCATCCGCGCAGATATTCCTCGTAGTGGTCCTTGGAAAACTGCGACAGCCACTGCACGAGGGAGAGGTCGCATCCGTCGAAAAATTCGCTGTTATCGAGCGGATAATAGGAGGCGGAGATCGTCTTTCCCCATTTGACGGTCCCCCCGTCCGGTTCGGCCTTCCCCGTCAGGATGTCGTAGAGCATGGTCACCGAGGTGGACTTATCGCACAGAATGCCGATCTTGTCCCCCTTCTGCACGGTGAAGGAAAGATTTTCGAAATATCCCTTCTTGGTGAGGCCCTCGACGGCGAGGATGTCGTTGCCGATCTCCCGCTCGGGCTTGAATTCGATGAAGGGATATTTGCGGAGGGAGGGCTTGAAGTCGGAGATGGTGAGCTTTTCAAGCTCCTTTTTCCTCGACGTCGCCTGCCGGGACTTGGAGGCGTTGGCGGCGAAGCGGGCGATGAAGTCTCTGAGTTCGGCCGCACGCTGTTCGGCCTTTTTGTTCTGGTCCCGCTGCTGGCGGGCCATGAGCTGGGAAGTCTGATACCAGAAGTCGTAGTTGCCGAGGAAGAGATTGATCTGTCCGAAGTCGACATCGCAGATATGGGTACAGACCTTATTCAAAAAGTGCCTGTTGTGGGAGACGATGATGATGGTATTTTCAAAGTCGAGCAGGTAATTTTCCAGCCAGCGCGTCGTTTTGAGGTCGAGATTGTTCGTTGGCTCGTCGAGAAGGAGCACGTCGGGGTCGCCGAAGAGTGCCTGTGCGAGGAGCACTTTGACCTTTTTCTTGGCGTCGAGCTCCCCCATCTTCATGTTGTGGAACTCGGCGGGAATGTCGAGTTCGTTGAGCAGCGTCTCCGCCTCGCTCTCCGCTTCCCATCCGCCGAGCTCGGCAAATTCGCTTTCAAGCTCCGCCGCCCGCTCGCCGTCCTCGTCGGTAAAGTCGGAATGGGTATAGAGTTCGTCCTTTTCATCCATGATCTCGACAAGACGTCTGTGCCCGAGCATGACGGTGCGCAGGACCGTTTCAAAGTCGTACTTGTTTTGGTTTTGGGCGAGCACGGACATGCGCTCGTTCTTGTCGAGCACGACCTCGCCCTTGTTGGGTTCGACCTCGCCCGAGAGGACTTTGAGGAAGGTGGACTTCCCCGCGCCGTTGGCGCCGATGATGCCGTAGCAGTTGCCCTTGGTGAATTTTAAGTTGACGTCCTCGAAAAGTTTTTTGCTGCCGTATTGCAAACTGACGCCGTTGACTTGTAACATTCTTTTCTCCTTTAATTTCGCGCGATTTCTTTGCTACGCAAACAAATACGCGCGAGCGAAATTGCTTTGTTCATCAATCATCATGTTTCGTAAGGCACTTTGACCGACATTAAGGTTCCCGTAGGGTACCAAATAGGGTGCGCTTAGGCAGGGAGACCCTGCCACGCGCAGGGATTGGGAATGTCCCCGCCCCCTTAGTCCCCCTCCCCAAGGAGGGGGCATGCGCGGCGGGGCCTCAAAATGAGCGGTCGGTGTCCGTGGCGCACAAACGCCTTCCGCCTTCCGAATGTCAATTATACCATACTTTCCCCCTTTTATCAAACAAAAAAGGGGCGCAGGGAGAAATTTCCGCAAAACGCTTGCACTTTTCTTTGGAATATGATACAATCATCCTTGCCTGAACGGAAAGAGGGTTCTGACCGCAAAGGAGGAAGTTTCCATCGCACTGTCACGCCGCTATATCGGCGCGCTTCCTCCTGCCGCTCGGGCGGGAGGTTTTTTTATGGAAGAGAGACGCATTGCGGTGCTCTCCGTCATCGTCGAGAAGCGGGAACAGGCCGAAACGCTCAACCGCTATCTCTCCGAGTACGGGGAATACATCATCGGCAGAATGGGGATACCCTATCGGGAAAAGAAGGTGTCCGTGTTGAGTGTCGTGCTCGACGCCCCCTCTTCCGCCGTCAACGCCCTGACGGGCAAGATCGGCCAGCTCGACGGAGTAACGGCAAAGACATTGTTTAGCAAATATTAAATTTCGAACATTTCTTTGCTCGGCCCTTGCCTGCCCCCCTTGAAGGGGGCGGGTGGCGCGACGTAGACGCGTCAGGTGGGGGTTGTCCTCAATGCCTTACGGCACCGTTCCAAATAGCGTCATGGTGAGCTTGTCGAACCATCACCGCAGCAAATAAGGCAGATCCTTCGACTTCGCCCTGTTGGCTCCGCTCAGAATGACGCGGGGCCGCCGCTCATTCTGAGGGAGCGTAGCGAACCGCCCCGCCCGCACGTTCTTTATGGCGTCGAAGGGCGGCACGAG
>CANREK010000130.1 GCA_947629605.1 uncultured Clostridia bacterium
CGTGCCGCCGTGCGCATGCGGTCGTCGCCCCCACCACCGCCTACGGCGGAGCCTCCCCCCAAAGGGGGTAGGCCTTAACAGGGCACACGGTGCCGTAAAATCACAAACAAACGTTTGACAACATTCATCAAATGTGCTATAATGGGGGTATGATCGACGAACGGACACTGACAATCCTCACGGAGAGTGCAAAATACGACGTCTCGTGCTCCTCTTCGGGGAGCGGCAGACGCAACGAGGGCGGCATCGGGAACGGCTACGCCTCGGGGTGCTGTCATTCCTTCACCCCCGACGGGCGGTGCATCTCCCTGCTCAAAATCCTGCTCTCCAACGACTGTATCTACAACTGCAAATACTGTTTGAACCGCCGCGACAACGACCTTCCCCGTGCGACGGCGACGGCCGATGAGATCTGCGAACTCGTGATGGACTTCTACAAGCGCAACTATATCGAAGGGCTCTTTCTCTCCTCGGCGGTGCACATCTCCCCCAATTATACAATGGAACAGCTCTATCTCGTCGTCAAAAAGTTGAGAGTGGAGCACAACTTCCACGGCTACATCCACGTCAAGGGCATTCCCCATGCGGATATGGAGATCGTCAATAAAACGGCTCTCCTCGCCGACAGGATGAGTTTCAACATCGAACTGCCCTCCGAGCAGAGCTTAAAGCTCCTCGCGCCGCAAAAGGACAGGGAGAGTCTGCTTGTCCCCATGTCGAAGTTGCAGACGGAGAGAGAAATTTTCAAGGCAGAGAAGAAAAAGGGTCACTTTCTCCCCGCGGGGCAGACGACGCAGATGATCGTCGGGGCCTCGCCCGAAAAGGATGGCATGATCCTGCGTCTCTCCGAGGGACTGTACCGCAAAAAGGGGTTGAAGCGGGTGTACTACTCCTCCTATGTGCCCGTCGTGCACGATTCTCTCCTGCCCGAGGTCGCGGGCGGGGCGCTTCGGGAACACAGGCTCTACCAAGCCGATTGGCTGCTGCGCTTTTACGGGTTCGACGCCGAAGAACTCCTTCCCGCCGACGGGGACCTCTCCCCCGATTACGACCCCAAGTGCGCATGGGCGCTTGCGCATATGGAGCTCTTTCCCGTGGAAGTCAACAGGGCGCCGCTCGAAATGCTGCTCCGCGTGCCCGGGATCGGGGCGAGAGGCGCACAGCGAATATTGAGCGCAAGGCGGTACACAAAACTGACCTTTGAACATCTCAAAAAGATGCGCATCGTGCTGAAACGGGCGCGGCACTTCATCACGGCAAGCGGCAAATTCTACGGCGCGAACGAGACCATGGTGCGCGGGCTGCTTGCGGCGGAGGAATCGCACGCGAACGCGACACAGCTCAACTTATTTTCCATGAATGAACCGGCGCTTTCGGCGCTGACGGGGGAATTATGATCTATTTTTATGACGGCACGAAGGAGGCCTTTTTGACGGCGCTTGCCCTCTCCTTCCGCGACAGCGAGCCCTATCTCACCTCGGGCAACAAGCAACTCGCCCTCGGGCAGGAGGCGGTGTTCGTGCGCACGGACTTGGAACGTGCAAAAAAAATCGAGGCGCGGCTCTTGTCCTTCGACAAGGACTGCATGCACGACCTCGACACACTGCTTCGGAGCGGCGATATGAACAAGGACACCGTCGCGCTGGGCTATTTCCGCCTTATTGCAGAAAAAAAGCGCCCCGTGCGCATGATGCTCGCCGAGGATGCCGCTCTTGCCGCCGACGAATGCATGCGGCGGGTGGGATTTGAAATTCACCGCTTCCACGGCTTTGTGCGCTTTCTTGCGACGGCGAGCGGGGCGCTCTATGCCCCCATCTCTCCCGACAACGACATCTGCGACCTGCTCGTGCCCCACTTCCGCGCCCGCATGCCCAAGATCCCCTTTGTCATTCACGACGTCAAGCGTCAAAAGGCGGCAGTCTATGACGGGGAAAACACTTTTCTCGCCCCCTTGAAGGAGGCCGAAGTCGTGCTCGCCGCCGACGAGACGCAGTGGCAGAAGCTGTGGAAAAAGTACTACGACAGCGTCAACATCCCCTCGCGCGAACGGCTCAGACAGATGCGGGGCTACATGCCCGTGCGGTATTGGAAATTCATGCCCGAGAAGATGCGGCGCGATGACGACGAAGAAGAGTGAGATGCTCCCTCTCCTCCTTTAAGACGGAGAGAATGACCTCCGCGACGGCGGGATTCTCCATCTCTTGCAGCATGTTCACGTACGTCTTGACGGAATTTTCCTCCGCGGCGAGGTCGATGTCGAGCATTTCCTCCGTCCCCTTGGCGTAATTGACGCAGGATGCCGAATAATACCCCACGGGATAGGGCGGGCAGACAGCAAAGAGCGGCGGGGCGCCGAGACGGGTGATGAGGGAACCGATGATCTGCAAGTGCCGCATCTCATCGGCGGCAATGCGCTCCAAGAGGAGAGAAAGTTCCCTCTCCCCTCTCTGTCCCACGACGATGGATTGATAGACATATTGCAGAACGGATGTGAGTTCTCCCTCCCGCCCCGCATACGCCTTGGTGACGATGCGGAGGGTCTTGGAATCCTTCCCGACGCTTTCAAGCAACACGCGCATTCCCCCTTTTTTATCAGGGTATGCAGCCGTGCTTTTTTGTGTGACAAACGCGGCGGACCCCGCCCGCCGCTCATTCTGAGGGAGCATAGCAACCGCCCCGCGCGCATTCTTGTTGCACTAAGCGCGGCACGAGCGGGCACAGCCCGCGAAGTAAGAATCCCGGCAAACGGGCGGAGCCCCCTTTACCTTATTAAGCGGAAAACAGCGGGCAGGGGCCCGCTGTTTTCCTTGAAAGTTGTCGGATTTAAGATTCAAACTCATAATAGCAGTCGCTTCTCTGTGTCGGGGGCATGGTTTCGCCTTCGCCGACATAGACTCTCCCGACGGTCTTGCCGTCGCGGTCGACTACTTTATACGCGCCTGTCTTGGGGCAAACATCGCCGCAATTCAATCTCATACTCTTTCACCTCCATGCAAACAGTATGAGAGGCTTTTGTTGTTTTATGCAAAGATGCCCAAGACGTCGACCCAGATACAGGTGGCGGTGAGCAGGATGAGATAGAGCGCGAACCACTTATAATTGGCCTTGGCGATGACTTTGAGCATGACCTTGATGGCGAAAAACCCGAACACGGCGGAGGAAATGACGCCGACGATGACGCCGAGCGCCAAAATGAGCCCGTTCCCCTCGCCGAAGGAAGGCGCCTTGAAAAAGCCGTAGAGCTCGACGAGCACGCTCCCCAAGATGACGGGAATGCTCATGAGGAAGGAAAATTTTGCCACATCCTTGGTCTTTGCCCCGCTGACGGTGCCCGCAACGATGGTGGAACCGCTCCGCGAGATGCCGGGGATGAGCGCAACGGCCTGCATGAGGCCCATCGGCACGGCGTTTTTCCAGCCGAGGTCCCTCTCCTTCCGCTTGGGCGACTTGGCAATGAGTTCACAGAGAAGCAGCAAGATCGCCGTCACCGAGAAGAAGATGGCGAGGAGCAAAAAGGCCCTTTCCCCCTCGAACAGCCCCTCGATCTTGTCGTTGAAGAGCAGCCCGACGACCCCCGCGGGAACGGTGGCCACGATGAGCATCAGGAGCGTCTTGAAGGGCTTTTTGAAGAGGCCGAGAATATCCTTATAAAAGACAACGCAGACGGCAAGGAGAGTGCCGAAGTGGAGCATGACATTGATAAAGGTCATGCTGCCGCCGCCAAGGTCGTACCCCATCACCTTCTGCAAGAACACGAGATGTCCGCTTGACGAAACGGGCAGGAACTCTGTGAGTCCCTGCACCGCGCCGAGTACAAATGATTTCCAAATCGCTTCCCAAATGCCCATATACTCTACCGCATCAAGAATTGGTGTCGAGGCCGCTCAGATCCGCATAGCGCTTTTCGTAGACGGTTGCGCTTGCGGCGGCGTAGGCATTGATGATCTCCGTCTGCTTGTTGCTTGCATAGGAGCTGACCGCCGCCGACTTCTGCGCCTCGTAGAAGAGGTTGGAGAAGCTCCCCTCCTTGTCCTTTTCGGCATCCTTGTAGCCGCCGAAGGGATCGACGCTGCCGTCCGTATTTTCTTGGAAGGAGAAGGTGCAGTAGATGATGTGCCAGCCGTAGTCGGAGGGAACGACGATGTAGTTGCCAACGCCCGCCGCGCAGACGACG
>CANREK010000131.1 GCA_947629605.1 uncultured Clostridia bacterium
AATTCAAAAAAAGAGGCGGGGTGTCCCCCGCCTCCCTCTCAAAGGTCGTCTGCGTCCTGTACAGGCCGCTCGTGCTCGTTTTCGGGTACTCCCGTATAGCTGCCGAGCGGGTCGCAGGAGTGCATGTCCGCACCCTTTTTGAGAGATTTTTTGCTCTTAAAGTGCATCAAGAGCAGTCCTTCGTGCCCTTGCCGCAACCTTTGCCGCAATTTTTCGCACCGCGCGTGTTCTGCGCGTTCTGCGTATTCTGCGCCTTGTTCTGCGTGTTTTGGGTCTTACTGTTGGTCTTTTTCATAAATTCTCCTTTTTGAAGGGGAGATGAAGCTCGACTTCACCCTGCGAAGCTCCGCACAGGGGGCAGATGTTCCACGGTTCCTTTGCCGTATGCATATAGCCGCACTCGCTGCAAATCCAGAGCATGGGTTTTTCCGCCTTGTAGAGGGAGCCGTCCTTGAACGCCTCGTAGAGGTAATTGAAGATAATGCGATGATTGCCTTCTACCATTGCCGTCTTTTCGAATTTGAGCGCAATTTGCCCAAACCCCTCTTCTCTTGCGATCCTTGCGAATTCGGGATAGAGGTTTTCGGCCTCGTCCTGTTCGTCGATCGCCGCAAAGCGTAAGTTTTCCTCGATACTTCCCGCATGGAAGGGATAACTTGCATCGATGTGGATGTTGTCTTGGCTTCCCGCCTGTTCGAGAATGGTCTCGAAGAAAACCTTTGCGTGGTTGGTCTCATTCTTTGCGATCGTGCGGATGGTGTCTGCGAGGACTTCGTAGCCCTGTTTCATTGCCGCCTTTGCCGTGAGTTGATATCGCATGCCCGCCTGACATTCTCCCGCAAAGCCTCTCGCGAGGTTGAGGAATGTCTGCGTCTTGGTGAAATCCATGTTCGCCTCCTCTTCGCAAACAGTTTGGGCGGGAAATCGGCCGATTATACGCAAAACAAAATTTTCCTCTATTGACAGTTGCCGCCTCGGGGGCTATAATAGAACAAAGGAGGTTTGTATGAAGAAACATTCGCGGGCGGGAACGATCGTTCTTGCCGTCCTCACCCTCTTTCTCAGCGCCGTATTCTTATTTTTGACTGTGTGGTGGTTCGGGGTCTCCTTCCCCGACTTCAACGGCATCGCGGATAAGGACAAGCGCATTCCCGGGCTCTCCACGGGCATCTCGCCGCAGGGCCTCTGCGCCCTGCCCGACGGCGGGCCGTACGCGTTTGCCATGAGCGGATACATTGCGGATGAGCCCTCGCGCGTCTACCTCATCCCCGACGACGATGTTGCGAGCGAGATCAAACAGGTGGAGCGCTATGTCACCTTCACCAAAGGCGGCGAGGCTCTCACGTCCCACTTCGGCGGCGTGACGTGCTCGGAAAAATACATGTACATCGCGAGCGGGAAAGAGGTCATCCGCATCTCCCTTGATAAAATTTTGTCCGCCGAAAACGGCAGTGCGGTGGAGATCGACGGCAGCCTTCCGACGGATCTCCGCAGCGTCGCCTTCTGCTATCTCTACGACAATTTGCTCTACGCGGGCGAATTTTACCGCCCCGGGAACTACGAAACGGACCCCTCTCACCACATGGAAGTGGGCGGAAAAACCAACCATGCCCTCATCTACGTCTATGTCTTAGACGAAAAAAGCGAAGGGGGGTTCTCGGACATGGTGCCCGCAAAAGTTGTTTCGGTCTGTGACGAAGTGCAGGGCATCGCCTTGGATGGCGAAAGAATTTACCTGTCCTGTTCGTACGGACTTGCGGCCTCTCGCCTCAAAATATACAAAAACCGCCTCGCGGGCGAAGCGGATGGAAGATTTACGGTGGACCGCACGGATGTGCCCCTCTACACACTCGCCGACAAGGATGCCGACCTCACGATGCCCTGCATGAGCGAGGAGGTCTGCCTCAAAGACGGAAAGCTCTATGTCCTCTTTGAATCCATGAGCAAGCAGTACCGCTGGGTCGTGCACAACAGGATCTCCACCTTGATCTCCCTCGACACGTCAAAGCTGCAAATCAAGGAGTGAGGGAGAGTGACACGTGCCCCGACGCTCATTCTGAGGGAGCGTAGCGACCGAAGAATCCCAGCAAACGGGCGGAGTAACTGCTTCCGTAGGTTTGCCGGGATACTTCGCATTCGCTCAGTATGAGCGCGGCGGGGCCGCGCAGCGGACCCGCTCATTCTGAGGGAGCGTAGCGACCGAAGAATCCCGTTAAACCAGCGGAGTAACATTGTGCTTCCGTAGGTTTGCTGGGATCCTTCGGCTACGCCTCAGGATGAGCGGGCGGCGAGCACAAATGCTCGCCGCCCGCTCATTTTTAATTTTCAATTTTTAATTCACTTGTCCCGTCCGCTTCGGCGAGCGTTTTTTTGTCCTGTTCTACGGGCGGGACTTCCTCGACCATCTTGTCGAGCATAAATTCATAGATGGGCTCGGTGTGGAAGGCGGCGCCGACAAAGTAGGACACCGCCGCACAGATGACGGCGGGAAGCAAAAAGGCGAACTGCCCCGTAAGCTCCACCGTCATGAGGATGCCCGTGATGGGCGCACGCACGACGGTCATGAAGAAGGTCACCATCGAGAGGGCGACGAGCAGGTCCGAAAGGGCGGGGTTCATGCCCATCTTCACAAAGAGGAGAGCGAGCAGTTTCCCCAAGATCGCCCCCATCGCGAAGAAGGGCACCGAGGCACAGGCGGGAAGCCGCATGCCCATGTTGACAACGGTCGCAAGGAAGCGGATGGCGAAGAGAATTAAAAGCACGGCCCAGAGCGGCATGCCGAAGAGAGTGAGCTCGTCGGACAGAATGCCGAAGATGAGCTCCCTGCCGCTCCCCGTCGCATAAATTGTCAGTACGCCGAGCCCGCCCGCGAGCAGGAACGGGATGATGTACCGCCCCATCCCCTTCCAAAAGGAGAGTTTGGAAAACAGGCGGTACATTCTCACAAAGATGTGGTAGAAGCACGCCGCCGCGAGGGAGACGACAAACGCCGCAAGGAGGGTGAAGGCGCAGAAGAGGAGCTCCACGTTCGCGGGAAAGACAAATCCCCCGAGGAAGGGCCCGATCTCGAATCCCATCCAATATAAAAGCAGGTTGCGGATGACCACGGCGATCGCGACCGAGGAGAAGGAGCAGACAAAGACTTCGGGCGTGAATTTTTTATGGGCCTCCTCATAGGCAAAGATGATGCCCGTGAGCGGCGCGTTGAGCGCGACGGCAAGGCCCGCCGAGGCCCCGCTCGTGATGGCGTAGCGGCGGTCGGTCTTGCGGAAGAGCACGCCGTCCGTCATGTCCCCGCAGGCGCCGCCGATGAAGAGACTTGGCCCTTCCGACCCGCCCGAAAGGCCCATAAAGACCAAAAACAGCGAGGATGCGAACATGCCGACGAGCGCTTGATACCACTTGAAGCGGTAGATGCCGTGCACGGCGCCCTCGACCTGCGAAAAGCCCGTGCCACGGAGCACGGGGAGCACTTTCAGCACGCCGCCGATGACGATCCCGCCGAGGAAGAGGGCGAGAAAGAGGAGCGGGAGAAAGGCGGGGTTGTCGCGGAAAAAGAGATAGTACTCCGCCGTGAATTCCTCCGCATACTCAAAGACAATGTTGAAGAGGGTGACGACGATGCCGACAAACAGCCCCGTAATCGCCCCCACGCCGACGATCTGCCCAAAGTAAACCGCCTTGTCGCTCAGTTTTCTGAATTTTGTTTTCATATGTGTTGTTTCCTTATTCGTCGTTCATTCTGAGCCCCCTTGCGGGGCGAAGAATCCCGGCAAACGGGCGGAGCAAGTGCTTCCGCTCATTCTGAGCCCCCTTGCGGGGCGAAGAATCCCAGCAAACGGGCGGAGTATGTGCGACCCGCTCATTCTGAGCCCCCTTGCGGGGCGAAGAATCCCGTTAAATCGGCGGAGCAACTGCGATCCGCTCATTCTGAGGCTTCCTCTTGGCTTCCCCTCAAGGGGGAGCTGGCGCGCTGTTCTTGCGCGACTGAGGGGGTGTCATTCTAATTGCCCCGTGTGTGCGGCGTCATGCTGAGCTGAGGAGTAAGAACGCAGTCTACGAGAGTAAGTCCGAAGCATCTCGCCGCACAATAGTCCGTATTCGCCCCGCGAGATTCTTCGGAATTGCCCCCGTACTCTCTATGAGCCCCGTGGCTCAGAATGACGCGGG
>CANREK010000132.1 GCA_947629605.1 uncultured Clostridia bacterium
TCCCAACCACATCGCGGGCAAGGGCGCCGCGCGGGTCATCAAACAGGTCTATCCCGACGCCAACATCGTTCCCGTCGACTACGACCCCTCCGCCACCAAGGTCAACCAGGAGAACCGCATCAAGCTCATGCTCGCCACCGCGCGCGAGAGAAGAGAATCATAAAATATCGCATTTATAGCGCAAAAAACTCCGCTCAGATAGCGGAGTTTTTTGCGGATGATAATGAGAACCGTAGGTCAGTTCCAACTGATCCTCGGCTCTTTTTTGTTTCTTGCGCAGTCGGAAAGGTAGAGGTTGATCAACGTTTGATAGGGAATGCCGAGCTTTTCCGCGAGTGCTTTGAAATAGGTTATTGCGTCGGCGTCGAGGTTGATCGTGATCTGCTGCTTCAGCTTTTTGACATACGGATTCCTTTTTGCGTTTGAAAAATCATACTCTTCTTTCATTTTAATTCACCCCTTGATATGCTTTTTCTTCATTCTTTGTGGCTTTGCGTGCGGAGATAATGCGGATCACCATATCTGCCTCGCGGTAACAGTGGCATACGATCAAGAGATTGGCCCTGCTGCTCATGCCGAGAATGATGAACCGTTCCTCTTCTGCGGAATGCTCGGGATCACTGATCACAAGTGCATTTTCGTCGTAAAAGACAGAGGTCGCCTCTTCAAAAGAGACACCATGTTTTGTCTTGTTTGTATGATTCTTGTTTTCATCCCATTCAAAACGCAGCTCATCCATAATTATATTATAATTATAATTCCTGTATTTGTCAAGAGGGAATTTGCAATTTTACAACACATTTTCGAGGGCGGGGGAGTAGGCGTCGGGAAGGCATGTGGAGAGGTGTAACAGCACTTCGAGCTTGGGAAGGGCGAGGGCGTAGTTCTTTTCGCCGATGAAGCGCACGGCTTCCGCCATGTACTCGTCGATCTTATTGACGTCGTTGTGAGGGATCCAAACGTGCAGTCGGCTCTTTCGATCCTCCCAGACCTCCTGCACGACGCGGGCATCGCCGATGGTCGCCGTCTCCGCCTCTGTCTTGTCGTAGAGGGATCGGACCTCTTCGCCGAAGTCGGAGAACTCGCGCCGCACAAAGGACCATTCAAACACGGAGAGCCCCAACAGCAGCGCTACCGACACCCCGATCGCAATGAGAGATTTAACCATATGTAAAGAGAGTTTCGCGCGATTTGTTTTCAAGGGCGAAAACAAATCGCGCGAGCGAACGCGCTCTGTTCATCAATCACTTTGGCCGCGGAAGCGTTATATGTATGGACATTAAGCGCGAGGGGTCGCGCAAATTGGGTGCGCTTAGGCAGGGAGACCCTGCCACGCGCAGGGATTGGGAATGACACCCCTTCCGTCTCGCTGCGCTCGACACCCACCCCTCGGGGGGTGGGCAAGGGAAAGGCGGGTCCTTGGCTGCCCCTTGAGGGGGAGCTGTCGCGCTGTCCTTGCGCGACTGAGGGGGTGTCGTTCTAATCTTCCGCCGCTCATTCTGAGGGCGGGGCGGAATGACGCGGGGCGGCGGGGCGGCGCTCATAAAATAATTTCCCACCATAATTTTTAATTTTTCATTTTTAATTTTCCATTTTCCATTCTACCACGTCTTTCCGTCGGGGTAGGGGACGGTGAAGGCCTCAAACTTTTGGCCCTTCTGTTGCAGGTACATCTTCCCCTCGCCGTCGGCGGTGAGCACGAGCACGCGCCCCACTTTTTTGACCCCATGTGCCCTTAAAATGTCGTCGAAAAATTCCTTCCCGAGCCCCGTCAATTCCAAATTTTTCGCATCATATGTGCCGTTATCGATGATGACGAGGGGGAGCGACGTCTGCATTTCCTCATAGTTCTTTTTGGGCAGCGCCGAAAAGGTCCCGTTGGACTCATAGAGCGCATAGTCCACGCAGTCGAGGGAGAAAAACCCCGCCGTGCGCAACGACTCGATGAGGTCGCTCACATCCAAATTGTTCTTTTTGAGTTGATAGTCGTCGATGCCGTTTTTGTTGATGACGAGGCTGGGCTTCCCGCTGATGAGGGACTTCATCGGCTTCAATTTGAGGTCGAGAAGGGTCATGATCTCGTGCAGGACATAAATTGTCAGGACGGAGATGATGCCATACAGCAGGGGGATGGAAGTGTCCGCCATCGGAATGCAGGCGAGTTCGGCGATGAGGAGGGTGATGACGAGCTCAAAGGGCTGCATTTCCCCGATCTGACGTTTGCCCATGAGGCGCATGATGACGAGCAGTGTCACAAAGATGATGGCGGTGCGGATGATGACGAGGGTCATAAAAATAGTTTTTCCCCGCGGCGAAAATGTATGTAAAAAAGTTGCTTTTTGCGGGCCGATGTGGTATGATTTTGGGCGAAAAAGGCGGGACATCGCCAAAAGGAGGAGAGGATGCAGACAACCGAAAAGAAAGCGGGCGCATGGAAGCGCTTTTTGTATTCCGACCTCATGCTCGGGCTCTCCGACGCGCGGCAGATCGCCTACATCGCCGTGATGACGGCTCTCTGTATCGCCGTCAACTTCTTCGAGATCAAATTCGGCGACGTGCAGTACTCCTTTACCGTGTTCGCAAGCATCCTCACGGGCATGATCCTCGGCCCCGTGTACGGCTTCATCGCCGTATTTTTGGGGGATGCCATCGGCTTTCTCGTCAATTCGGGGGGATTCCTCTACATGCCGTGGGTGGGGCTCTCCGTCGCCATGATGGGATTCATCGCGGGCGCCATGATGAAGCTCCCCCTGCACTTTAAGGGGAGCTGCTATGTAAAACTTGCCATTATCTGCCTACTGTCCCTTGTCGTCTGCTCGGTGGGGATCAACACGACGGGAATGTACTTTTACTACACGAGCGTCGGCTTCTCCCAAAAGGCGCTCGGGTACATCGGCGAATATTTCGGCGGCGTCAATCTCTATTGGACCTACGCGCTCGTTCGCCTCGTCTTTATGGGTCAACTCCTCAACAGTGCAGTCAACTTCGCCCTGCTCTTCCTCGCCGTGCCTCTTCTCAAAGCGGCAAAGCCTCTCAAACTTCGGTTCGAGTAATTTTGCGAAAGTCAACCGCTTGCGGTTGACTTTTCTCTATAAAATGGTATAATAGAGCCAACACCCCAAGGAGGGCGTCATATGTTATCTTCCTTGCTCGCCGCAACTCCCCTGTTCGGCGCCAACGAGAGAGGCATCATTCTCTTTCATTTTGAAATCTACTATTACGCCATCGGCATCGTCTGCGGGATCCTTCTCGCGACCTTCCTCTCGGCGCTCCTCATGAAGCGGCGGAACATGTCGCCCGACTTCATCTTTACGCTCTTCATCTTCTGCATTCCCTCGGCGCTCCTCTGCGCGAGGCTCTATTACTGCATCACCGACGGCATGCACATCTCGCAGTGGTTCTCGTGGACGAGCATCCGAAACGGCGGTCTCTCCGTCATCGGCGGGGTGCTCGGCGGCGTCACGGCGGGGCTCATTGTCTGCCTCGTCAAAAAGGTGAATTTCTTCCGCGCGGCCGACTGCGTCGTCGTCACCATTCTCCTCGCACAGGCCATGGGACGGTGGGGGAATTTCTTCAACAAGGAAGTCTACGGCGCCGAAGTCGCAAGCGAGGGGATGCAGTGGTTCCCCGTCGCCGTGCCCGTCAGTCCCGATCGGAACGTCTTTGGCATCGGCTCCTTCTCCGATCCCAACGCCGTGTGGCACTACGCCTTTTTCTTCTATGAATTTCTGCTGGACCTCTTGGGATTCGGCCTGCTCTTCTCGGCGGCGTGGTTCTGGGACAAGAAGCCAAACGGCGTTCTCATGTGCGGCTACTTCGTGTGGTACGGCATTGTCCGCTCCGTCATGGAACCGTTGAGGGACCCCATCTATATTTTGAGCGGCGGCGGCGTGCCGTGGTCGCTCGTCACTTCCATCCTCATGATCATCGGCGGCTTCGCGGGCATCGCGGCGCTCGTCATTCTCAATTACAGGAAAGAGGGGGCGTTTTTCGGCAGTAAAACGGGGGATCCCTGCGGCATTACGGACTATCTCACCCCATATAAGGACGACACGCCCTACTATTCCAAACTCAATTTGATGGGGAAAAACTACCCGCCGAAACCCGAGAAAGAGGCGTTGCCCACCCCCCTACCCCCCTCCTCGGGAGGGGGCGACGAGGACGC
>CANREK010000133.1 GCA_947629605.1 uncultured Clostridia bacterium
ACATAAGGATGTCACGCAGCGGTTGCAAAACATCGATTTTGAGCTCTATCTTCGCGTCAAAGAGGTGCTCGGGGTCAATCTCTCCGAGCGTCATCTCCGCGGCGGCGAGTCCACCCGCAAAAAGTATGCGGGAAAGCATCTTCCGCACCCGTAAATTTCCGCATCAACATTCTCTGCGGAAACGGTCTCCGCGCTTCTTAGCTTCCTCCCGTCAACATGTATAAAAACGCGGCCGATTCCCTAAATTATAGGCATGAAGAAGATCAAGCCGAATCCGCTCGGCAAGACGAGAGAGGAGCGGGAGTCCTGCTTCCCCGAGGCGAGAGGGGAGGAAGTCAGGCAATGACGGGTCGCAGCAGGGAGAATTACAACCGCAACTATATCAATTACGTCAACGCGTTCGACCCGCCCACGCAGCATTTCAAGACGTGTCTGAGGGCATTTCTCGTCGGAGGTTTTATCTGCACGATCGGGCAATTTTTTCGATATATGCTTGAATTTGCGGGGCTCCAAGGGGATGAACTCGCGGGGACCGTCTCCGTCATTCTCATCTTTTTGGGAACTTTTTTGACGGGTCTCGGCGTCTATGACAGAATCGGGAAGAACGCCGGTGCGGGCTCCATCGTGCCCATCACGGGGTTTGCCAATTCCGTTGCCTCTCCCGCCATTGAATTCAAGACGGAGGGGTACGTCTACGGTATGGCGGCGAAGATGTTCGTCGTCGCGGGGCCCATCATCGTGTTCGGCGTCAGCGCGGGGGCGGCGGTCGGGCTCATCTATTGGCTCATCGGGCTGTAAAGTATGAAAAAATAGTTGCAAACGGAGAAAATACGTGCTATAATAGGCGCAGAAAACAGATAAGGAGAACATAGAAATGGCAAAGATCACGGCGGACACGCTCATTGCGGATTGCCTCGAACTCAACCCCAATGCGGCGGAAATTTTGATGGAAGCGGGGATGCACTGCTTCGGCTGCGCCCTCGCGCACGGCGAGACGATCGCGGAAGCGGTCGCGGTCCACGACAATGACCTCGATGAGCTGCTCAAAAAGCTCAACGAAGGCGTGGAGTCAAAGTTGAATTGAGTATGGAAGCGGCGGCGCATCTGACGATGCGCCGCCGCTGTTTTTTGGAATTAAAAATGAAAAATTATAAATGAAAAATTGTGGTGGGGGAATGCCCCCTCCCCTCAAAAAAGCGCCCCGTGAAAGGGGCGCTCGGCATTATGCTTTGTTGAAAGTATCTTGTGATTTATCTCCGCGGGGAAGGGCAAATTTCATGATCAGCCAAGCGGCAAACAGAAGGAGGAAAATCGGCAGATTGAATGTTCTCACCGCCAACAGCCATTCGCGTACCATATCCATGGATAGGTAGCGTGAGCGGAAGGTGAAGAAGATCCGAAAAATGAACTGAGCGCCAAGTATAACGGCGGAATAGATCATTGCTTTGATGCACTTTTTTTGTGAACTTTCACGATATGGTTCACGAAGGATCCGACTTGCCAGCTTCAAAACGAGAATGATCAAGGCAATGTTCAAGATCGGTTCGACGAGGTTGCAGAAGAAAGAATATGCAAATGCCTTGAAGCCGAAGGAAAAACCGATAAATCCGCCGAAGAGCATGCTCAATCCCGTGAACGCCTTGTCTCCCGCCGGCTCTTTGCAGAGCCAATACATTAGACAAACGAGCGTTGCCGTGATGACGTCGCCGACAATACTGATGATATAACGGGAAAGGGGCATGTCATTTTTTGAGCGCACGACTGCCCGCCCGAATGTATAAGAGATGACCATGAGTGCCATGAGGGGAATGATCCATACACTGACGTCTGACCCCGTAAAGGAGTTGACGATGACTGCATAGATCATGACCAAGCAGAAGGAATGCAAGGAATGGCTCAGCATCCATACCGTACGCTCTTTCTGTTTCACCTCTGCGCCCCGCACCAGCGCATAATATGTTTTACACGAAATGATGATGTTCACGATCAACATCACGAGCACGACGATGTAAGCGACGCCCGCCGCGACCCCGATGATGCACTGCTGCGCTCTGCTCCATTGGAAGAAGAAAAGATCCAATATGAACTCGATGGCCGAGATGGGGTTGAGACTGCGCTCGTATGCATTCAATACTCCGAGCGCGTAGGAGCCAAAGAGAACGATTTGAAAGAGCAGGCAGACCGCCCCCGAGAGTATGGAGAGTAAGACGTTGCGGCATATTTTGTGGGTCGTGCGTTTTGCGGCCTTTGCGGCAATATCTCCCGTGACATCTTCTGTGAAGTCCTCCGTGGTCTGCTCTGCATTTTGCTCTTCGAGTTGTTCTGCGGGTCGCTCCGTGTTCTGTTCTATGGGCTGTTCCGCGGCATCTGAGGCAACTTGCTCTGCGATTTGTTCGCTCATTCGGCCATTACCTCCTCAATGAGTTTTTCGAATTCCTCCGGACTGAGCGCATCCTTTACATCGGGCTTACCGACCACGGTATTGTTGATGTTGCAGAGGATAAAATCATCCGTTTGGCCGGAAGATGAGGAAACAGAACCGTTGGTGTTATGATCCGCATAGGAGTTGCCGAAGTTGAGATAGATCCTCGGTTTTTCCGCATCGTAGAGATCGACCGAGAAAGCGCCATCGACATCGTCGTCCAATGTTCCGCCCACACCTTGCGCCGAGAGGAGCGCCGCAAGGAAGGACTTGAACATCGTTTCTTTCATCGTAAAGACGCTGTCCTTTTCATCGAAGGCATCCTTATTGTTTTCGATATATTCTCCCATGAGCGCCAAGACGTCAAAATTGCCGTCGTTGACGGAGGTCAGTGCCTCGATGGCCTCTTGGACCCCGAGATCTCCGCTTGCCGTCATATCGATCCATTGTCCGAGGAATTTGCTCGTTCCGGTAACGGCTTCCCCGTCATGGATCGCCGAGAATCTGTCCATGCGGAAGAGGACTTCATTCTCACTCATGTAAATTTTCATGAGGATCGAGGCATACGAGTTATGCGATTCCTGCTCCTTTCCGTCATCTTGCGAGGAATCTGCCATAATGGTGAAGTCGATTACATAGTAGACGGCATCCTCCGAGATGTAGACGCTCATCTCCCGCTTACCCTTGATACTCGAAGAGCTATTCATCCGGTAAGATGTTCCCGAATAGGTGTAGCTGAGGTTGGTAGAATAACTGATGTTGTAGGAAGAGGATTCGTGTACCGTTACGCTCCAATACGATGCCTTATTCTCTTTCTCTTGCTCCTCTTGCGGATCGTCGGATGCGGCAGCGAGACGGTTGGTCGGAAACGAGAGATTTTTGTTCTCGGAATTGGGCGCATGGTACCCCGTCAGTTGATCCCGAAAACTTTTCAAAAGATCCGAGACGTCGTCGATCGAGGTGAGTTCTGCATTTTTACCGTTTCCCGCGCCGACGGGAACATCGCCGCCTCGCTCGGGCAGAAGTGCCGCTCCGATCATTAGTGCTCCCGACAGGCACATCACCACGATTTTTGATGTGATTCCTTTCATAGTTCCTCCGTGATTGATAGCATACTGCTATATTTGCACATATTATATAACGGTTTGCTATAATTGTCAAGAGAAATCATGAAAGTATTTCAGAAAAAATTGAAAGAAACACGAACGCTCTGCGGATTGACGCAGAGGCAGGTCGCAGAGGCGCTCGGAATATCCCAACCATCCTACATCCGCTATGAAAACGGAAGCTCGGAGCCTACGTTGGAGAATTTGGCAAAAATTGCCGATTTATTTGATGTCTCCGTGGATTTTTTGTTGGGCAGAAAAGAATATTGAAATTTTGTTGATCAAGCGGCGGCGCATCTGACGATGCGCCGCCGCGCTCATTCTGAGGGCAAAGCCCGAAGAATCCCGGCAAACGGGCGGAGTAACATTATACTTCCGTAGGTTTAATGGGATGCTTCGCTGACGCTCAGCATGAGCGCACGGCGTACCGCCGTGCGCTTTTTGTCGTTGCATGTGCCCCCCGCTCATTCTGAGACCCCGTAAGGGGCCGAAGAATCCCAGCAAACGGGCGGAGTAACATTATACTTCCGTAGGTTTAATGGGATGCTTCGCTGACGCTCAGCATGAGCGCACGGCG
>CANREK010000134.1 GCA_947629605.1 uncultured Clostridia bacterium
CAATACCGAATTCATTCACAATCTACTTAAAACTTTTTTTGTCTAAGTTTTTGGGTTCACTTCACATGGAGGGGGCATGACACCCCCTCAGTCACCTGCGGTGACAGCTCCCCCTCCAAGGGGGCGCCAAGACTTGCCCACCCCTTGAGGGGTGGGTGTCGAGCGTAGCGAGACGGAAGGGGTGTCATTCCAATCGCCCACCACAATTTTTCATTTTGAATTTTTAATTTTCAATTTTATTTTCGGAGTATATCATGAAAATTTTAGTCATCAATGCGGGGAGTTCCTCCCTCAAATACCAACTCATCAACATGGAGACCGAAGAGGTCATCGCAAAGGGCGGGTGCGAGCGCATCGGCATCGACGGCGGTAAACTCACCCACAAGGCGCACGGGGAGACCTTCGTCGTCGAACAGGACCTTCCCGACCACACCGCCGCCATCTCCCTTGTCCTCAACGAACTCGTCGACAAGAAGGCGGGCGTCATTCAGTCGATGGATGAGATCGACGCCGTCGGGCACCGCGTCGTCGCCTCGGGCGAGACGTTCACCGAGACGACCCTCGTCACCGACGAGACGATGAAGGAGCTCGAACCGCTCTCCGAGCTTGCGCCGCTCCACAATCCCGCGGCCATTCTCGGCATCAACGCCTGCCGCGCCATCATGCCGAATAAGAAGATGGCCATGGTATTCGACACTTCCTTCCACGCCACCATGCCGCCCTATGCCTATCTCTATGGCATCGACTACGACGACTACAAAAAATACAAGGTCAGAAAGTATGGCTTCCACGGCACGTCGCATAAGTATGTGTCGCAGGCGGCGGCGGAATACCTCAAAAAGGACATCAAGGACCTCAAAATCGTCACCTGCCACCTCGGCAACGGGTCCTCGATCTCGGCCGTGAAGGGTGGCAAGTGCATCGACACCTCCATGGGCTTCACCCCCCTTGCGGGCGTTCCCATGGGCACGCGGAGCGGCGATATCGACGTCGCGGCCGTGGAATTCCTCTGCAACAAGAAGGGCATGACCTTTGCGGAGGGCATGAACTACCTCAACAAGAAGAGCGGCATGCTCGGCGTCTCGGGCGTCTCCTCCGACTTCCGCGACCTCTGCGCGGCGGCGGATGGGGGGAATGAGAGGGCACAGCTCGCCCTCGACATGTTCGCCTACGACTGCAAGAAGTACGTCGGCGCCTACATGGCTGCCCTCGGCGGTCTCGACGTCATCGTCTTTACGGCGGGCGTCGGCGAAAATACTCCCTCGGTGAGAGAGGGCGTCTGCGACGGGCTCGAAGCCTTCGGCGTCAAGCTCGACAAGGCAAAGAACGTCTACAAAAACGACGGCGCCATCCACGACCTCTCGGCGGCGGACTCCAAAGTCAGGATCCTCGTCATTCCCACGAACGAGGAGCTCGTCATCGCCCGCGAGACGGCGGCGCTCCTGTGATTTTTCGGAAAAAGCGAAAATTGACGGGAATTTCCGCCAAAATCGGTTGACAGATAGCCGTAAATCAAATATAATTATGCAGTCAATGGTTCCGAGGATCGACGTGCGCAACTTGGTTGCGAGGAAAATTTTTACGGGGGAGCTGGAATTCGGCTTCGATGCGGACAGCGGTCTCATCGATCTTCCCTATGCGGAATTTTCCTCTCCCGTCAAGGCAGAGCTGCACTACGAGATCTTCGCGGATGACAAAGTGGAAGTGACGGGGAAGCTCTCTTTCTCCCTCAAAGGGCTCTGTTCCAGATGCCTTGCCGAGGCCGAAGAGGAGATCGTCTACGGCGCGGAAGGGGTCTTTTCCCTCTCTCCCAAAGAGGAAGAGTACGAGTACTCGAACGGTTTCGTCGACCTGAGGGAGTTTCTGCGCGACAGTGTCCTGTTTGCGCTTCCTTCGCGGCTTCTGTGCAGGGCCTGTGCGGAAGAAGAATCAGAATAAACGACATTGAGAGGTGTAAAATGGCTGTTCCCAAGGGAAAACAATCCAAAAGCAGAACCAATAAGCGCTTTGCAAACTATAAGGCAACTGCGGCTACGCTCGTAGAATGCCCTCACTGCCACGAACTCAAAGTGGCGCATCGGGTTTGCGCGAACTGTGGCTGGTATGATGGGAAGGAAGTTGTGCCCGAGCCTGTCGAAAAGAAGTAATGCAGCAAACTACGAAGGCGGATATCTCATGTCCGCCTTTTCTTTGCGTTTGTTGAAAGGTGGCGCGGCGTGCGCCCTCGGCGCACGCCGCGCCGTTCTAAGTGGAGCCCTGCCGCTCATCCTGAGGGGGCACCGTCCCCGAAGGATCCCAGCAAACGGGCGGAGTAACACCCCCTCAGTCGCGCAAGGACGACGCGACAGCTCCCCCTCAAGGGGGCGCCAAGGGACCCTCTTGCCCACCCATCGAGGGGTGGGTGTCACGAAGTGACGGAAGGGGTGTCATACCCAACAGCAACGCCGCTGCGCACAATAATCGCTTCCGCAAAGGAATGCATTCAACATGGAGCGATCATGAATCAGACTGCATTTTATAATTTATCGTACGGCGTGTACATCTGCACGTCATGGGATGAGGGGAGGCCCGTCGGGTGTGTCGCCAACAGCGCGATGCAGATCACTTCCGACCCCGCCACCGTCGCCGTCTCCGTCAACAAGGTCAACTACACCCACGCCTGTATTCAAAAGACGGGGTATTTCTCCATCTGCGTCTTGGGGGAAAAGACCGACCCCAAGCTCATCGGCAACTTCGGCTTCCGCTCCTCGCGGGACGTCGATAAATTCGCCGAAACGCCCTATGCCGTGCGCGGAAAGCTCCCCGTCATCGACGATTGCCTCTGCTACTTCTCCTGCAAGGTCGTAAAGACCATGGAGACCGCGACGCACACCGTCTTTTTGGGCGAAGTGTACGATGCCGAAGTTCTGCACGGAGGCACGCCCATGACATATGCGTATTACCACAAGGTGTTGAAGGGAAAGACGAGCGTGAACGCTCCCACATATGTCAAAGAGGACAAAAAGGGGGAGACGGGCGCAAGATACGTCTGCACGGTGTGCGGGTACGAATACGACGGCGACGTGCCCTTTGAGGACCTGCCCGAGGATTGGGTCTGCCCCCTGTGCGGCGTCGGAAAGGACATGTTCAAAAAGATCGGCGGGGAGACCGTCAAAAAATACCGCTGCCGCGTCTGCGGGTACGAGTACGACGGAAAGATCCCCTTTGAAGAGCTCCCCGACGATTGGGTCTGCCCCTTGTGCGGCGAACCCAAGTCCGCCTTTGAGGAAATCGGATAAGTTCACACCCATTTGGCAGGAAGAGGCTCCCGCGGGCCTCTTTTTTTGTGCACTTTGTATAGATATTGCCCGCAAGATTGTGACGTTTTTCTCTTGAAACGGCGGGCAATTTTTTGTATAATAATAGTATACAAATTCGATTTTTTGGGAGGAAATTATGTCAGGTCTGTTGCTGAAAGGCATCAACAAGGTATATCCCGGCGGAAATCAGGCGGTGTTCAACTTCTGCCTCGAAATCCGGGATAAGGAATTCATGGTCTTTGTCGGCCCCTCCGGCTGCGGCAAGTCCACAACGCTCCGTATGATCGCAGGTCTCGAAGAGATCAGCTCCGGCGAACTGTACATCGACGGCAAACTCGTCAACGACGTCGTTCCCAAGGACAGAGACATCGCAATGGTGTTCCAGAACTATGCTCTGTATCCCCATATGTCCGTCTACGACAACATGGCATTCGGCCTCAAACTCCGCAAGATCGCCAAGGAAGAGATCGACAAGCGCGTCAAGGAAGCGGCCAAGATCCTCGGCATCACCGAATATCTTTCCCGTAAACCCAAGGCTCTTTCGGGCGGTCAACGTCAACGTGTCGCCCTCGGCCGTACCATCGTGCGTGAGCCCAAGGTATTCCTTCTCGACGAACCTCTGTCCAACCTCGACGCAAAGCTCCGTGCGCAGATGCGTACCGAGATCTCCAAGCTCCATGTCCGCCTCGCCACCACCTTCATCTACGTCACCCACGACCAGATCGAGGCCATGACGATGGGTACCCGCATCGTTGTCATGAAGGACGGCTTCATGCAGCAGGTCGATA
>CANREK010000135.1 GCA_947629605.1 uncultured Clostridia bacterium
ATCGGGGTCGAACCGATACGGATGATTAGTCCACAGGATTTTGAGTCCAGCGCGTCTGCCAATTCCACCACACCGGCGCGATTCAAATTATATAATAATCTTCGGAAAAAGGCAAGCGTTTTCCTTGTTTTTCTTGCAAAAAAAAGATGTTCATGGTACAATATCTTTTGAGGAGAACTTTTTTATGGCTGAAAAACAGAAATTAGTGCTCATTGACGGTTACAGTCTCTTGAATCGGGCCTTTTATGCGGTCGGCATCTTTACGAACAAGGACGGTCTGCCGACGAACGGCATTTTCGGCTTCGTCAAACTGCTCTTCAAGATCATCGCACAGGATGATCCCGAATATCTTGCCGTCGCCTTTGACGTGCACGCGCCCACCTTCCGCCATAAGATGTTCGACGACTACAAGGGGACGCGGAAGCCCATGCCCGAGGAACTTTTACAGCAAGTTCCCGTGCTCAAAGAACTCCTTTCCGCCATGAACATCCGCTGTGTCGAGGCCGAGGGGTATGAGGCGGACGACGTCATCGGCACGCTCTCCCGTCGCTTCGACGGCGTCGATACCTATATCTACACGGGAGACAGGGATTCCTACCAGCTCGTCAATGACCATGTGAGCATCTGTTACACCAAGCGGGGCGTCACCGATGTCGATCTCCTCACACAGGACAATTTTGTGGCCAAAGTCGGCATCGAACCTTGGCAGATCGTCGAAGAAAAGGCGCTCATGGGCGACGTC
Organism: uncultured Clostridia bacterium; assembly: GCA_947629605.1. Classification (GTDB taxonomy): domain Bacteria; phylum Bacillota; class Clostridia; order Christensenellales; family Borkfalkiaceae; genus Gallimonas. Next base: position 743 of record CANREK010000135.1, read on the forward strand.
TCCGACAACATCCCCGGCGTTGACGGCATCGGACCCAAGACGGCGCTCACCCTGCTTCAAACCTACGGCAGTATCGATGCCATCTATCAAAATATTGAAAGAACCACCCCGGCGGTGCAAAGACGATTGATCATTGGGGAGGCTTCGGCGCGGCTGTCCCGCACCCTTGCCCTCATCAAGACGGATGTGCCGCTCGACGTCACCTTGGAGAGCTGCCGCTTGGTGCTTCCCTTCCCGAGTGCGGCGAGGGAGATCTTTGCGAAGCTCGAATTCCGCTCCATGATCGATAGCGAATACTTCGTTGCCGAAACGAGGAGTGCGGCCAAGGTCGCCTATCCCTCCGTAGAAGCCTTTTTAGAGGCCCTTCCCGAGGTGGGGGAGTTCTGCTTCTGCATGCACGGGGACAGATACCATTTCTATCTGAACGACACGGAGTATATTTTCAAGATCAGAGAGAATTTTCTCGACGACGGCGTCTTTTTCGGCGACCTCAAACCTGTTCTCGACAAGCTCTTTTCGGGGGAGAAGTACACGGCCATCGTGGTGGACTTTAAGTCGCTGGCGCACAAGTTCGACGGGCTCGGCATCGAGATCAAGTGCAACGTGGAGGACATTTCGCTTCTGCGCTATCTCGTCGATTCCAACGCCCGCGCCCTGCTCGCCTCCGATTATGTCAAGGACTACGCACTTTCGGATGAGAATTGGGCGTATGCCCTGCGCCTCGCCTACGACGAGGCCGTCAAAAAGACGGCGGGGTCGGCAGAGTGGAAACTCTATCGCGATCTCGAACTGCCGCTCTCGCATGTCCTTCTCGACATGGAGCGCTACGGCGTCAATGTGGACGTCGGCAAATTCCCCGAATTCTCCGAGAAGTACAGGGCGGAGATGAACGAGCTTGCCGCAAAGATCTACGCACTTGCGGACGTGGAACCCTTCAACCTCAATTCCACCTTCCAGCTCTCGGAAGTGCTCTTCGGGAAACTCGGGCTCGCGCCCAAGGGGGCCAAGAAGAACATCCGCGGCGGATATTCCACGAGCGCCGAAGTCTTGGAACGGCTCGCCGATTCCCATGAGGTCGTCGGCCTCATTCTGCGGTACCGGGAGCTCCAAAAACTGCAATCCACCTATATCGACGGCATTCTCCCGCTTGTCAACGGCGGGATCGTGCATACGACCTACAATCAGATGATGACGACGACGGGCAGACTTTCGAGCACGAATCCCAACCTTCAAAACATTCCCGTGCGCACGCGCGAGGGGCGGGAACTCAGAAAACTCTTTATCCCCCGCGAGGGCAACATGTTCATCGACGCCGACTATTCCCAGATCGAGCTCCGTCTGCTCGCGCATCTGTCGGGTTGCCCTGCGCTCATCGACGCCTACAAGCGGGGAGATGACATCCACGCGGCGACGGCTTCCCTCGTGTTCGGCGTACCCCTCCAAGAGGTCACTCCCGAGATGCGTCGCAAGGCCAAGAGCGTCAATTTCGGCATCATCTACGGCATGAGCGCCTTCGGCCTCGCAAAGGATATCCACAGCACCCAGCAGGAGGCACAGGAGTATATCAACAAATATTTTGAACTTCATCCCGAAGTCAGGACTTACATGGACGGAAACGTGCAGTTTGCCAAGGAAAACGGCTATGTCACGACCATTCTCGGCAGAAAACGGCACATTCCCGAGCTCAAATCGTCGAATTACAATCTGCGACAATTCGGCGAACGCGCCGTCATGAACATGCCCCTCCAAGGGAGCGCGGCGGACATCATCAAGCTCGCCATGCTCGGCGTCACGCGGCGGCTCAAAGAGGAGGGGTTGAAGTCGAGGCTCGTGCTGCAAGTGCACGACGAACTCATTCTCGATGCGCCGATCGAGGAAGAGGAGAGAGCGAAACAGTGCTTAAAAGAGGAGATGGAGAACGCCATGCAGCTCTCCGTGCCGCTCATTGCAGACGTCTCCGTGGGGAAGAGTTGGTATGACGCAAAGGGTTAAAATTGCCGTCACGGGCGGCATCGGCAGCGGAAAGACTGCCGTGAAAGAACTTCTCGCCCAAATGGGGTACCCCGTGTTTTCCTGCGACGAGATCTCCCGCGAACTCTGGGAGGATGGGGTCTATCGTAGCATGCTCGCCGAGCGCTTCCCCGCATGCACGGAGAGGGGTGAGATCGACAAGAGCAAGCTCTCCGCGCTCGTCTTTTCGGATGAAGGGGCGCGAAAAGAGTTGGAAAGCCTCTCGCATCCTCTCATCATGCGGGAGTTGATGGCGCGGATGGAGCGCTTCCCCGTCAGTTTTGCGGAGGTCCCGCTGCTCTTTGAGGGGGGCTATGAAGGGCTCTTCGACGGCGTTATCCTCGTAAAACGGGAGGAAGAACGGCGCATCGCATCGGTCATCGCGCGGGACGGCCTCACCGAGGAAGAGGTCAAACGGCGCATTTCCGCCCAACTCACCGACACCGAACGGGAGAAAAAGGGCGTCGTCGTGATCGAGAACAACGGCTCCTTCGAGGAGCTTGGGGAAAAATTGCGGCAGGCCCTGCGCTCGTTCGGCATTTGAGGGACGGTCGGGGTTATCTTCCGCAAATCGAGCATACTCTATGATAATGAAGAAAAAGACCTTTCTCCTTGCTGTCATCCTGCCGCTCTTCCTTCTCGTCGCATGTGTCGGAGGATGGCTCGGCATGCTGCTTGCCTTTCCGCGGCCTTATAGGGAGACGGTCGAGGGAAGCGGCGTGGACCCCGCCCTTGTCTATGCGGTCATCCGGGCGGAGAGCAGCTACCGCGAAGATGCGGAGAGTTGGGCGGGCGCCGTCGGGCTCATGCAGGTGATGCCGTCGACGGCGGAATTCGTCTGTGAAAGAGAGGGGATCGAATTCGACCCCGCACGGCTCAAAGAGGGGGAATATAACATCGTCATCGGCACGAGATATTTAAGCTATCTCATGGCGAAGTTTTCGGAAGTGGACACCGCCCTTGCCGCCTACAATGCGGGCGAGGGGACGGTCGCGAATTGGCTCAAAGACGGCGATCTCTCCTCCGACGGGGCGACGCTCACAAAAATTCCCTATCCCGAGACGGAAACCTATGTAAAAAAAGTCCGAAAATTTAAGAAAATCTATGAAATTTTATACCCATAACAGTTGACATTTTTTTTGAAATGCGGTAGAATATAAAAGCTGTTTGGAGACGGACAGCAACATGGAATGCGGTCGTGGCGGAATTGGCAGACGCGCAAGACTAAGGATCTTGTGGGATGACCGTGCAGGTTCAACTCCTGTC
>CANREK010000136.1 GCA_947629605.1 uncultured Clostridia bacterium
CCATATCTACAAGATGAACTACGCCGCCATGCTCCGCGCCCACAAGGAGACGGGGGCGGACTGCACGATCGCCGCCATCGAGGTCCCCATGAAGGAGGCCTCCCGCTTCGGCATTCTCAACACGCGCGAGGACGGCTCCATCTACGAATTCGAGGAAAAACCCAAGGTCCCCAAGAGCAATCTCGCCTCCATGGGCATCTATATCTTCACCGCCGAAAAGCTCTTCAAATATCTCGAACAGGACGACGCCAACCCCGAATCCTCCAAGGACTTCGGAAAAGACGTGCTTCCCGCCATGCTGAACGCGGGGGAGAAGATGTTCTCCTACCGTTTCCACGGCTATTGGAAGGATGTCGGCACGATCTCCTCGCTCTGGGAATCCAACATGGACCTTCTCGGCGAAGATCCCGCCTTTGACGTCGGCGACCCCGATTGGAAGATCCATTCCCGCAACCCGCTCGCGCCGCCCGAACACATCGGCGACGGCGCCGTCGTCAAAAATTCGCTCGTGGCGCTCGGCTGTGAGGTGGACGGCTGTGTCAAGAATTCCGTGCTTGCCTCCAATGTCGTCGTCGAAGAGGGGGCGACCGTCGAGGACAGCGTCATCATGGCGGGCACTGTCGTGAAAAAGGGCGCAAAAGTCGTCTATTCCATCCTCGACGAAAATGTCGTCGTTGAAGAGGGGGCCGAAGTCGGCGATCCCAAAGAAAACGCCAAGGGCATTGCGGTCCTCGGCAGAAACATCTCCGTCTCGGGCAAAGTCGAGGGCGGAAAGATCATCGATAAGGATTACAAGGGGGAATAACACAATGGCACATTCGGCAGTAGGCGTTATCTTTTCAAATATTCATGACGAAAACATTCCCGAGCTCTCCCGTCACAGAACGATGGCTTCCATTCCCTACGGCGGAAGATACCGTCTCATCGATTTCACCCTGTCCAACATGGTGAATTCGGGCATCACCACGGTGGGGATCGTCACCAAGAACAACTATCAATCGCTCATCGACCATCTCGGCAGCGGCAAGGATTGGGACCTCGCGAGAAAGGACGGCGGCATCATCCTTCTGCCTCCCTATTCCAACGAGACCGATGCGCCGTACACGACCCGCCTCGAAGCGCTCATGGGCATCACGGGCTTTTTGACCCACCGCAACGAGGACTACGTCGTCATCACCGACTGCGACGGCATCGCAAGAGTGAACATTCAGGACATTCTGCACTTCCACGAGACGAACGGCGCCGACATCACGATGGTCTATCATGAAGAGACCGAGCCCGTGCAGTCCTCCTACTTCATTACACTGCAACCCGACGCGGAGACGGGACGGGTGAAGGGGCTCAAAATCAACCCCAAATTCAAGGGCGGAAAGTACGATCTCTATGTCAATATCATGGTGATGAGCAGGGAATTCCTCATCAACACCATTCAGGATGCCGTCACGCGCGGGCTGTCGAGCTTCGGCAGGGATATCCTCACCAAGAACGTCGACACCCTTCGCATCTTCGGTTATAAATTCAACGGCTACTATGCGACCATCAGCTCCCTGCAAAACTATTACAGCCACAGCATGGAGCTCCTCCAAAAGGATGTCCGCGATGAGCTCTTCGGCGCACGCGACGTCTACACCAAGGTCCGTGACTCCGCGCCCAGCAAGTACATCGGCGACGCCGTCGTCAAGAATTCTTTGATCTCCGACGGCTGTATCATCGAGGGCACGGTGGAGAACTGCATTCTCTTCCGCGGCGTCAAGGTCGGAAAGGGGAGCGTCATCAAAAATTCCATTATCATGCAGGATGCGGTCATCGGCACAAACGTCACGATGGACTGCGTCATCACCGATAAAAACGTCGTCATTCGCGACAGAAGGCACCTTGCGGGGTGCGAAGCGTTGCCTTATTTCATCGCCAAGGGCAGAATGCTCTGAATTTAAGTTCGTCTGAGGGAGGACCATCATGAGTAATACAACAACCAAAAAGAGGAAGCAAGTGTCCGATCTTCCCGCAGTGGAAGTCGTCGGCAAGGCGGAGGAGCCCAAAAAGGAGGCGCCCGCGGAGATCAGAGCGGAGGCCAAGAAAAAAATTCTCTTTGTCGCCTCCGAGGCCGCGCCCTTCATCTCGACGGGCGGACTTGCCGAGGTCATCGGCTCACTCTCCAAGGCGCTCGCCAAGGAGGACAGATACGATGTCCGCGTCATTCTTCCGCTCTATCAGGACATCAAAAAGGAATATCGCAAGGATTTCAAATTTCTCGGCAATACTTATGTGGCCCTGTCGTGGAGGAACCAATACTGCGGCATCTTTGAATATGTGAAGGACAATGTGACCTTCTACTTCCTCGACAACGAATATTACTTCAAACGCCCGGGGTGCTACGGCTACTACGACGACGGCGAACGCTTCGCCTTCTTCTGCCGCGGCGTCATGGAGACGCTCAACTTCATCGGCTTCTATCCCGATATCATGCACTGCCACGATTGGCAGGCGGCGCTCGCGGCGCTCTATCTCAAAACAATTTATTGTTTCCGCCCCGAATATCAATTCATCCGCGCCGTTTTCACCATTCACAACATAGAATATCAAGGCAAATATTCCCTCGATATCCTCGAAGATCTCTTCGGCATTTCCTATCATTTTAAGAATCTTGTGGAGTACGACCGCTGCATCAACCTGATGAAGGGGGCGATCGAGTGCTGCGAGTGCTTCTCGACCGTGTCTCCGACGTACGCACAGGAGATCAAGGATCCCTATTATTCCCATGGGCTCGATCCCATCATCCGCAGGAACGAATTCAAGCTCCGCGGCATTCTCAACGGCATCGATCCCGACTATTACAACCCCGAAACCGACGTTTCGCTCTTCCAAAATTACAGCGCCGACAACATGGCGGGCAAGGCCGTCTGCAAGGAAGAATTGCAGCGCATGCTCAACCTTCCCATCAAACCCGAAACGCCCATTCTCGCCATGATCACCCGCCTTGTCACGCACAAGGGGCTCGATCTCGTCAGAGAAGTCATCGAACAGGCGCTCAGACAGGATATGCAGTTTGTTCTGCTCGGCACGGGGGATTCGAGCTACGAGGCGTACTTCTCCGATCTTTCGAGACGGTATCCCGGGAAGGTGGTCTCCGTCATCTCCTTCAACTCCGACCTCTCCCGCAAGATCTATTCGGGCGCCGATCTCTTCCTCATGCCCTCCAAGAGCGAACCTTGCGGCCTCTCGCAGATGATCGCCTCCCGCTACGGCACCGTCGCGATCGTGCGTGAGACGGGGGGACTGCGCGACAGCATCACGCCCTTCGGCGCGGGCGGGAACGGTTTCACCTTCCACGACTACAACGCCTACGACATGCTCTACGTCATCGGCGAAGCGCTCGGCGTCTACCGCAACAAGGAAGTTTGGGCGTCGCTCGTGCACAAGGCGATGACGACCGATTTCAGCTGGGCAACGTCGGCGCATTCCTACGAAGAAATGTATCTCGGACTTTTACAATAAACACCTAATTCAGGAGAACATTGATATATGGCAAAAATGACAGAACAGGAGGCACAGCGTCTCATCGCGGGAAAACTCACCCGCTACTTCGGCGTCAGCCCCCAAGAAGCGACGCGCGAGCAGATCTATAAGGCCGTCGTCATGAGCGTGAGGGATATCATGCTCGAAAAACGGCAAAAATTCCACCTCAAAATCAAGGCGGCAAAGGCAAAGCGCGTCTACTATCTCTGCATGGAATTTTTGATGGGGAGATCCCTCAAAAACAGCATCTACAACTTGGGCATCGCAAAACCTCTCGAAGGAGCGCTCAAAGGATTGAATTTGTCCCTCGAAGAACTCTACGAAGAGGAACCCGATGCGGGGCTCGGAAATGGGGGACTCGGGCGGCTTGCGGCCTGCTTTTTGGACGGCCTCGCGACGCAGAACTACCCCGCCATGGGCTTTTCCATCTGCTATCAATACGGCCTCT
>CANREK010000137.1 GCA_947629605.1 uncultured Clostridia bacterium
CCCTTCGACACCATAAAGAACGTGCGGGCGGGGCACCATGACGCGATTGGGAACGGTGCCGTAAAGCATTTAGGGCGGACCCCCACCCCTACCCCGCCCCCTGACGCAGGGGGCGGGCAAGAGGAAACTCAGCATGACGCCGCACAACGCTATTCCAAATCACTGCGCGTGGCAGGGTCTCCCTGCCTAAGCGCACCCTATTTGGTACCCTACGGGAACCTTAATGTTCTTGCAAATAACGCTTCCGCGGCCAAATTGATTGATGAACAGAGCACTTTCGCTCGAACAGTTTCTTTACGAAGGCCGCAGGCCGAGCAAAGAAATGTTCGAAATCTTATTCCTCGCTTAACTCGCGTATAAGTCGCTGTTTTTCCGCTTCGAGCTGCTCGTCGGAGAGGGCGGAATAGTCGGTGCCGTCCTCCAAGAGGAGCTTGACGGCTTTGAGGTCGGGCGGGACATCCTTCTTGGTCTCCTTGCGCTTGATGAGCTTGAGCTCCCCCTCCTTGGCGTCATATTCCTCGGTGATCTCCTCGACGGTGAACCCGAGCGCGACCTTCAAAATCGCATCCCGTATCTTATCTTCCTGCATGCATGTTTCTCCTTAACTTTCGGATGCGGCGCTCCTTGTCGAGGGCGACGGCGCTCTTGGGCTCCTCGTGCTCGGCGGGGCGGGGCCGCGTCATGAGGTAATAGCGAAGTTCGTCCATCGCATGGTCGTCCCTTTTTACGGGCGCCTCGTCATTCCCCCAAAAATAGCCCTTGAATTCGCGGATCATGTTGGGACAGCACGAAAAGATGTAGAGGTCGGGCAGTCCGTTCTTGCGCGAGAGATAGCTCTTGACCCGCGCGATGCCCGCAAACACGTCCTTGTCGACCCGCATGTCCGCGAGGACCCCCCGCTCGTAAAAGAGATCGGAGACGGACTTGGCGGAGGCGAGCGTGCGCTGTCCCGCGGCGGGGTCGATGAGGGCGGAAATTCTCCCCCTTGCGTCCCTCTTCCACCCCAATATATCGCATATATGTTTGATTTTTTCGGTGTGGAAGTCCACATCCTGCCCCGCCGCGTAGTGCTCGGCAACGACGTAGACATTGCCGTCGAAATCGGTGCAATACCAATGGGCGGAGAGCGGATTTTTGAGCCCCGGGTCGATGGAGATGGTGTCCTGCCACTCTTTGGGCACGGGAAAGGGATCGATGACGTGCACGGCCTCGTCAAATTCGGGATAGACGAGCCCTTCGCGCGTGCAGAACTTCCCGTATCGCCGCGATTGGAGGGTCGTCTCGTCGAGCGTCTTGGTAAGCGCCTTGATCTCCCGCTTGGAGAGAAAGGGATTGTCCGCCCACTCCATGAATTCGTACCAAATTTGGGGGTTATTGCGCTTATTTAAGTAGATCTCCTCATAGACGAAGGTGAGCCCTTTGAGGGGCGTCATCGTGCCGAAGATGTCCCCCTTTCGGTCGAGCACGCGCATGGTGCATTCCTCATAGATGTCCTGCGGAGGCTCCTCGTCGAACCATACAAAGTCCAGAGAACTTCCCTGAAAGCGCTCCCGCCCCTGATCGCAACTCTTGAAACCGATGACGGACACGCCGCCGAACACGTTCTTGACATAGATCTGGTCGATGATGCCCGACGCGGGGGAATCCTTGCGCCCGCTCGTCATGACGATGTCCTCGATCCAATCGGGGCGGAGATAGTGCAGAATTTTCTGCTGGGCGACGTCCCTCTGCACCTGCGAGGTGAGCGAGACCACCCATCCGAACACATCCTTGCGGTTCTTGCGGTAGGGATGGGTGCCGCGGGCCATCCAAACGGTCTCCACAGCCCCGCACTCCGTCTTGCCCGAGCGGTTTCCCCCGAACACCCAGCGGTTGCGCTTCTTACATCTGTGAAAGGCGAGCTGCTTCTTGTGCTTTTTTCTTCCCGTGTTGTAGCGGGCGAGGGCGTCGAACTCGCTCCGCTTTTTCTGTTCGAGCTCTATGGCGTGGATTTTTTGTAAAATTTCGTTCATTTTCGATAAAATAAATGCTTTCACACGTTTCGGCTTGGGCTATCATAGCGCCTATGAAACGCTTTCTTTGTCTGTTGATTTTTACGATGCTCCTTGCCGCGCTCCCCTCCGCATCCCTCTCCGCCGCGGCCGACGGGGACAGGTACGCCTACGTTCCCGACGGCGACGTCTGGTTCTATGCGGGGGAAACGGAGAGCTCCCGCGTCTTTCTTCTCCCCAAGACGTACTATGTCAAACTGCTGTCCGAGGGGGAAATGTACTCCCGCGTGGAATATCTCGTCGACGAGGCGCCCTATCAAAAAGTCACGGGGTATTGCAGGACAGAGGATATCATTCCCGTCGATTACACGCCCGCCCGTCCCTATCTCAAAAAGCAGATCACGCTCTCCTACTCCCTCCCCTCGGGTTCCGATTCCCTCGGCGGGTCCTTTTCGAGCGTCGACAAGACCTTTGTGTACTACGGACTGCGCTATGACGGCGCAAAGCTCTACTACTACGTCCTCTCCGACGGCACCTTTGACTATGTCTCCGCCGACAGCGAGGCGGTGTTCGACCTCAATACCGATTACAGCGAATACCTCGTTTCCGTCGAGGCCTCGACGCAGAACGTGCCAACGGCGGCGCCCGAGCAAAACGGCTCCAACGCCGCCCTCATCGTCGTCATCTGCATCGCCTGTGCCGCCGCGGTCGCCGTGGCCGTGTTCGTGGTGCGGGGGAAAAAGACGGCGCCGCCCGACGATCAGGGGGAAGAGTAACTTTTCCGCCTCTTTCTGAGCTCCGCAAGGCGGGTCCTCTCCTCTTCGAGACGTTCGAGCACGCGGAGGAAGAGCCCGTTCGTCTCTTCCAAAAACCGCTCCTGCGTCCAACCGTTTCTGAAAAAATACGCCGCCGCCTTTTTGAGGAGGCGGTCTTGTTTGCGGAAATAGCTCCGCCGCGACCAACTGACGGGGAATCCCTCGTACGTCCTCAAAACCGACTTTCTGCGGAAATATTTGTGTTCGAGAAGGAACCGCTCTTCCGCGGAGCAGTCCCCGAGCAGACGGTTGACGATGTGAAAGAGTTCCTCCACCGCCCGCTTGGTCGCAAGCTCCCTCAAAACGTCCGCCACCACTTCCTCGGCGGTGCGCGGGTCTCTGTATGAGAGCAGAGCCTTGTTGTCCGCCGCCGCGCCGACGGCATCCCCGATCTGTTCCAACGTCGGATAGGCATACAAAATTGCCTTGATGTAATCGTAATCCACGCTTTTCACTCCTTCGCGGCGGCCCTCGGTCGGCCGTCGCCCTCGCTTTTCCGAACGTTTGTTCGTATTTATCATATCATAGAATTCGGACATCCGCGTGCCTGTATGCCAACTTTTTTTGTTTTTGGGGAAATTTTTTTGCTTGCGCTCATGCTGTGCCGCCCCGCGTCATTCTGAGCGTCGCGGGTTGTACGAAGTCCGATGACTTGACCCGAAGAATCTCGCGGGGCGAATACGGGCCATTCTCAATAGCGTCATCCTGAGCCGCGCGTAGCGCGTGTCGAAGGATCACCGCAGCAATAATAAGGTGATGGTTCGACAGTGCTCACCATGACGCGATTGGGAACGGTGCCGTAGAAATATGCGGCCGCGTCATTCTGGGCAGCGGAGGACGTAAAGAGTACGGGTGCGCTTCCGAAGAATCTCGCGGGGCGAATACGGACTACTGTGCGGCGAGATGCTTCGGACATGCTCTCGTAGACTGCGTTGATGCCCTCGAGCTCAGCATGACGCCGCGCCCCACCGCAATTTTCAATTTTTAATTTCCGCTCTCGTGAGCGCCCCGCAAATCTTTGTAATTTCTCCTCTAAAAAAATTGCTTTT
>CANREK010000138.1 GCA_947629605.1 uncultured Clostridia bacterium
ACCATTACGGCCGTGCGCTCCACCAATCGCGGCAACGTGATGCAGACGTGCTCCGTCACCGTAAAATCCGACATACAAGGGGTGAAATCCACCCTCACCGATGCCTGTCTCACCGTGGGCGACAGCATGACATTCACGACAAACCTCTCCGACAGGCAGATCATTTGGGTCACATCGGAGGAGGCGGTCGCTTCCGTCGCCGACGGGACCGTGGAACTGCTTGCGATGGGGGAGACGGAGATCACGGCGGCCAGCGGCGCAAATACCGCTTCCTACCGCATTACGGCGATGGAGCCCGCCAAGGCGCCCGCTCCGCCCGTCGTCGATCCCACCGATCCCACAGACCCCACCGACCCCAACCCCGACGACAAGGATCCCGACGATACCGATCCCGACGACAAGGATCCCGACGACACGGAGCCCGAGGAACCGACCCGCCAGCTCATCTGGGCGGACGAGTTCGACGGCGGCACGCTCGACGAGAGCAAGTGGGAATATCAGAACGGCGTACAGGACGTGTATGTCAATGGCTCCACCGCCACGGGGCCGTGGTTTTGGGGCAATGAGGAATTGCAATATTACACCCGTGATGCCGTTTCGCTCGCCGAGGGCGTCATGAAGATCACCGCCGAGCGCAAGGATGGGCTCGAACACGGCAGGCAGTTCACCTCCGCCCGCATCACCACCCGAGACCGCGGCTATTGGACGTACGGCTATTTTGAGGCAAGGATGAAGCTCCCGCTCGGCACGGGCATGTGGCCGGCGTTTTGGTTGCTTCCCCAACCCGAACGGGGCATGGGCACCAACAACCGCTACGGCGGCTGGGCGATGAACGGCGAGATCGACATCATGGAAGCGCGGGGCCGCGTTACGGGCGAAGTGGGGCATGCCCTTCACTTTGGCAACAACCAATACAGCTCGCGCGTGGCCAAGCTCTCGACCCCCATTTCCGAGTGGCACACCTACGGTTTGGAGTGGCGGAGCGACCACATTTCGTGGTTCGTAGACGGCGTGGAGACCTTCCGCATGAAGGCGGGGTCATGGACCGTGCCGAACGGGGCGGCGAGCAATTCTGCGCCCTTCGACGTGCCGTTCTACATTATTTTTAATCTCGCAGTGGGCGGAAATTACGACGGCGGCCGCGTGCCCGACGATTCCTTCCGCTCCGCCGCCATGGAAGTCGACTACGTTCGCGTATATGCGTGAGGAAAGCCCCGCCCCCCTACCCCCCTCCCCAAGGAGGGGGCTCATGGCTCCCCCTTGGGGGGGAGCTGTCACCGTAGGTGACTGAGGAGGGGAACCAATCACTATCAAAAAAAATCGGCAAATTGCCGTTTATGATTGATAAAATCAAGGAGGAAAAGTATGAGAAAGAAGTTAGTTGCGATCCTTACGGTCCTCTTCGCACTCGTCTTGGGCTTTGGTGTGCTCACGGCGTGCGGGGGCTCAAAGGGAGAACTGACGATCAACGAAGAGGAAGTCACCCTCGCGATCGGCGAGAGCCACACGTTGATCGCCACCAGCGAAAACAACGAATCGATCAATTGGTCGTCGTCGGATGCAAACGTCGTCGTCATTCAATCGCAAGTTGCCGCGTCGGGCATCGCCGTCATCAAGGCGTCGGGCGCGGGGCAAGCGACGATCACCGCGACGAGCGAATCGGGCAAGACGGCCGAATGCAGAGTGACCGTCGAAAACATCGTCGTCGAGATCACGGGCGAAGGTGTCGCAAACGGCAAGCTCCAAATGGAGCGTTATGACACGGTGAAACTCTCCGCCGCCGTCAAAAAGGAAGGCGTCGACCTCAACGAGACCGTGACATGGTCGGTCGTCGATCCCACGATCGTCTCCGTTTCCGAGGACGGCACCGTGACCGCGCTCAAAAAGGGCTCGACCACCGTTGTCGCTTCCCGTAGCAACGGCGCATCGCGCGGCGAGCTCCAAGTCACCGTCGTTTGGTCCGCCGAACCCGCGGGCTACTACGAGCTCGAAATTTGGGAGCAGAACAAGATCACGCCCAACCTTTGGGGCTATTGGGTCGATACGCATACCGAACCGCAGTACAACACCAACATCAAGGTCTCGAACGTCGAATATTTGGGCGATCCCACGGGAACGGGCCTCGTTGCGGGCGGCGTCACCATGACCTATGAAAATCAGGACGTCGGCGCCAACGAGCACGGCGTGCAACTCTTCTACCGCTCCTCCAAGGGCTACAACACCGCCAACGCGGGCGATGGATTCACCCCTTACGACGAGAGCAAGCTGCTCCTTGAAGTGGGTGCCAACTATATCCTCAAAATGGATCTCACCGTCACCGCAAGCGGCACCATCACCGTCAACGGCACGCAGGTCGATGTCGTTGCCAACCAAAAGCAAGCTCTCGAAATTCCCTTCCAGCATACAGATACCGGCCTCATCTATCCGACGGGCGATTACACCAATCTCAACTCCGCCGTGTTCCTCATGATGGGCGCAAACGGCACGATGATCCAAAAGGCCACCGTCACCATCGAAAACGTCAGATGGGAATCTTGGAACGGCGAAACGGGCAAACTTGCCACGCCTTCCCTTTCCGTCAACGGCAAGACCGTCACGATCACCGATTCCAACACGGCGGGCGTCAGAAATTATACGGTCGGTCTCTTTGCAAAGAACGCCGCGGCCGATGCAGATCCGCTCCGCGTCGTCACTTCCACCGAAAAGACCGTCACGCTCGACGATTCCAGATGGCCGAACGGCAACTACGAGCTCCGTGTCCGCGTCAACGGCACCGACCGGCGCTATGCAGATTCCGATTGGTCCGCGGGCGTTGATTACACCGTCTCGCACGGCGCCGTGCAGTACGATCTCAAACAGGGCGCCGCTTCCGATGCCAAGGCAGATACGACGGACAGCTATTTCTACTCCGCTGTCGAAAACGAAGTCGCCGTAGAGACCGCAACCTACAATGACGGTACGATCACGCTGGCGTTCTCGGGCAGCTCGAATTGGTATTCCTTGCAGCTCTTCTACAAGAATCTCGCACTCAAAACGGGTGAAAGATACACGCTCACCTTTACGTTAAATGTTGCCGATTTGACCTACACCGATGGTCAGGCACCCAAGATCCGCATCAACGGGAAGATCTTTGACATCGTCGAAGGCAATAACGACATCGAAGTCTCCTATACCGAGGGATCGGATGCCGACGGCGTCTCCATGAGCATCCAATTCGGTGAGCCGGATACGGCATCGCAGGATTGGACCGGTACCATCGGCGTTATCATCGATGCCACGATCACGATCTCCGATGTCGAATGGAATCCCTATGTCGCTCCCGCAGGGTCTATTCCCACAGGAGAACAGAAGGATGCAGTCGCCGATCCCAACAAGTGGTATCTCTGGGCAGATTTGAACTACGTCGGCTCCAATGTCACAGTTGTTGACCAACATGTCGACCTCGAAGGGAAAGAGCTTATTCTCGACTACACCACGACGGGTACGCCCCGCCTTGGGTACAGCGTGCAGCTTTTCTACGAGAACAGTGCGAATGTCACAGGAACGGTTTACACGCTTACCCTCAAAGTGAAGCTCTCCGTTGCGGGCACGATCACGATCAACGACACGCAGTACACCTTTACGGCAGGGGAGACGAAAGATCTTTCCATCACCTATACCGAAAAAGGGAACACAGGTCAGTATTTTGAAGGCGCGTCTATCGCGATCTTGATGGGTATTCCCGTTCCCGATGGGCAGGACGGCTCCGCAAATGCCGTGATGAACGCCAAAATCACAGTTTCCGATTGGTCATGGGGGAATGTCGATGCCGAACAACTTCAAACGCCCACCGCGCTCGCTGTCAGCGGCAAGAC
>CANREK010000139.1 GCA_947629605.1 uncultured Clostridia bacterium
GCGAGGCCACGCCTCCTGTCGCGGCGCAGCTCACAGCCCACTGGGCTGTTGAGCAAAATTGCGCCGCTCCACCCCAATTTTTCATTTTTCATTTTTAATTTTCAATTACTATGTCAGACACCTACACCTATCAAATCGGAAACAATCTGTACATCAATCTCACCAACCGCTGTTCCAACCGCTGCACGTTCTGCGTGCGCAACGGCAAGGAGACCTACGAGGGCTATGCGCTCTGGTTGAAGGGCCCCGAGCCGACAAGGGAGCAAGTTCTCTCCGAGATCGACGACCCCAAGCGCTACGACGAGATCGTCTTTTGCGGCTTCGGCGAACCCACCTGCCGTTTGGGCGACATGCTGTTTTTGTGTGACAGGGTGCACGAAATGGGCGGAAAGACCCGCCTCAACACCAACGGCCACGGCAGTCTGCTTGCGGGAAGAAACATCGCGCCCGAACTTTCGGGAAGGCTCGACGGCATCAACGTCTCCATGAACGCGCCCACGGAAGAGGAGTACAACGCCCTCTGCCGCCCGAATTTGAAAGACGCCTTTGCGGGCATGCTCCGATTCGCTTCGGATTGCAAACAAGAGGGGCTCAACGTGTGGCTGTCCGTCGTCGACTGCATCGGCGAAAAAAAGGTGGAAGAATGCAAAAAAATCGCACATATGTTGCAAATTCCGCTCCGTGTGCGACCCATGATCGACTAAAATAAGGAGCCTCACGGCTCCCTTTGTCTTTGGTTGGGAGGGCAGTCCCCTCACCGCCATTTTGTGATAAAATTCGCCACTTATGTGAGGAAAAGCATGGAAGAAGTCTCTGAGATCCTCAAAAAATACGGCTTTGCCTTCAAGAAAAAGTTCGGGCAGAACTTCATCGCCGACCCCAACCTTCTCGACGCCATCGTGCGCGACGCGGGCATCGACAAAAATGCTACCGTCATCGAGATCGGCGCGGGCGCGGGCGCGCTCACACGGGCGCTCTCCAAGGCCGCGGACCGCGTCATCTCGTACGAGATCGACAGAACGCTCGCCCCCGTGCTCTCCGAGACGCTTGTCGGCTGCGAGAATACGGAAGTCGTGTTCCGCGACTTCATGAAAGGGAACATGACGGAGCTTGAATCGGGGCTGAAATCGTACACCGTGTGCGCAAATTTGCCCTATTATGTCACGACGCCCGTCATTCTGCGCTTCATCGAAGAGGCGCAAAAATGCCGCAGTGTCACCGTCATGGTGCAGGAAGAGGTCGCCGCGCGGTTTTCCGCCAAGGAGAACACGCCCGAGTACGGCGCAATCACGGCCGCCATCGCCCACAGGGGGACCGCTAAAATCGTACGGAAGGTCCCGCGGACGATGTTCTATCCCCGCCCCAATGTGGATTCCGCCGTCGTGCGCATTGATTTTGAGGGGGGATTTTCGGTCGAGAGCGAGAAGGCCTTCCGCGAGACCGTGAAAATCGCCTTTTTGTCGCGGAGAAAGACGCTCGAAAACAACCTCATGAACGCCCTGCACCTTCCCCGCGAACGCGCCAAAGAACTCTTGGCCCTTGCGGGCGTGGAACAGGGCATCCGCGGCGAGACCCTTTCCCCCGCCACACTCGGAAAAATAAGCGACTTATTGCACGAAAACGGCGTCTTATAACGCCGTTTTTTTGTTTCCCGTATTCCTTCGCGGCGGGACCCGCGCCCGCCGCTCATGCTGAATGTCGCACCAAAAGCGCACGGCGGCGCGCCTCCGTCGCTCATCCTGAGGCGTAGCCGAAGGATCCCGGCAAACGGGCGGAGTAAGTGCTTCCGTAGGTTTGCTGGGATGCTTCACATTCGTTCAGCATGAACGCGGCGCGCCTCCGTCGCTCATCCTGAGGCGTAGCCGAAGGATCCCGGCAAACGGGCGGAGTATGTGTCGTTCTCCGTTTGTGGCCGCGCCCGCGTCTTTCCTCAAACCATGCGGCGGGCGGTAATAAAATTGTCCCAACGGGCGGGGGAGATCTGTTCGATCTTGGCAAAGTCGGAGGCCGTGTGCAGGATGTAATTTTCGCCGAGATAGAGGGCGACGTGGCCGATCCGCTCGATCCCCGTCTTGTTCCGCCGCGAAGCATTCGTAAAAAACAGCAGGTCGCCGCGCCGAAGTTCCCCGCGAGGCACCGCCGTGCCCTGTAATACCTGTGTGCGCGTCGTCACGTCGAGCTGTATCCCCGCGCCGCGGTAAAAGATGTACTGCATGAGCGAGGAACAGTCAAACACATCGCGGGTGAACCCCTTCAACATGTTTCCCTTGCCGTCATGCAGCCGTACCGCGCCATAGACATAGGGCGTGCCGAGAAGTTCCACCCCCTCCGCAATGATTTTTTCGACCGTCTCGCTGCCCGCTTCCATCGAAAAAAATGCAACATATTGCTCGTTTTTGCTCAGATATGCCGTCTTGCCTCGGTATCTCGTTCTGAGCCAGCCGTTCTCTTCGCCCTCGTCGCCGAAGAGAATATTTTTTTGCGTCTGCCCGACGACGGAGCAGTCTATTCCCGCGCCCGCGCGGATGTTTAACCCGTCGATTTTGACGCATATGTAGCGAATTTTTTGATTTTTCGTCTCCTCGGGCGGTATTATTTCCTCGGGTGAAGTTGTCTCCTCAGGCGGCATTATCTCCTCGGGGAAAACCGTCTCCTCAGGCGGCGCTATCTCTTCGGTAAATTCGGGAAGGGTGTCGGCGGCCTTGGGAAGCGTTTCCGCATTCGCCTCCGCACAGGCCGCAAAGGGGAAGAGGAGCAGGACGGCGGCAAGTCCCCGCGCGAGCCGTTTTTTCATAAAAATCACCTCTCATGTGTTCATTCAAGTGTATCATACCATATCCCGCCGCGCAAAACAAGATGTGGGAAAATGGGGATGCAGGGAGAATTTTCCGCAAAAAGTGTTGAAATTTCGCAAATATGTGCTATAATACAAAAAAAGGGGCGAATTATGATATTCAAGAGCTTTGACGGAAAGGAGATCTTTGTCCGCGAATGGACGGATGTCAAGGAACCCAAGGCGGTCGTGCAGATCGTTCACGGCATGACGGAACACAGCGAGCGCTACGACGCCTTCGCAAAATTTTTGAACGAAAGAGGCTACATCGTCGTCGCGGACGACCACCGCGGCCACGGCTACACGGACGGGGACACCCTCGGCTACTGCGCGGGCAACATGTTCTTTGACACCGAGCGCGACGAGGCCATGCTCACCGACTTCTACAAAAAGACTTTCCCGGGGCTCAAATACTTCATCTTCGGCTTCTCCTACGGCTCCTTTGTGACACAGCGTTACCTCTCGGACTTCGGCCGAAAGGTGGACGGCGCGGTGCTCGGCGGAAGCAACTATAAGAAGGATTTTGAAGTATATCTCGGCTCTTTTGTCTCCCACCTCAAAGGGGAAAAGCGGGCCGCAAAGCTCATCGAGAAGCTCTCCTTCGGGGCATATTCCAAGAAATTCGAGGACGGGCAGTGGCTCTCCAACGACCCCGAGAACAACGAGAAATATGCGCGCGACCCGCTCTCGGGCTTTACCTGTTCCAACCGCTTCTACCGCGACTTTTTCAAGGGTCTCAAATCGCTCTACACCAAGCGGTATATCGCGGGGCTGCCCAAGGATCTGCCGCTTCTCCTCGCGTCGGGGGAGAAGGACCCCGTCGGCGACATGGGCGAGGGCGTCAAAAAGCTCTACAAGTTCTACACCGAGAAGGCGGGCATGCAGAATGTCTCCATTGTCCTGTTTGAAAACGGCCGCCACGAGTTCCTCAACGAGAGAGAGGA
>CANREK010000140.1 GCA_947629605.1 uncultured Clostridia bacterium
CATAGCCGAGATAGGTGTTGAGCCCCGCCGTATCGGTATTATATGCGAAGGAGAGTTCGTTGATGACGGAGAGCGCCGTATTTTCCCAAGTTCCCTTGACAAAGATGTTGTTGGCGTCGTAAGTTGTATCTTTGTTGATTCTGCCCGCCGCATAGACGAACTTGCTGTAATCGACGTCGCCTACCTTGTGTCCGTCTTTATCCGCGGTATAGTAATAGCTGCCCGTGTTGTAGGTGGAATTCTTTGCGGATACGACGGAAAGGTTCTGCCCTTCGCCGTAGGTCGCCGATTTGAGGTAGCCCTCCATCTCCGTCAAGAACTCGTCGATGTCGATCTTGTTGGGCTTCAACGTGTACTTGCCGTCCTCGTCCTTTTCGACGGTGCCGTTGTAGGTGTATTTTCCGTAGTAATTGTCGAGCGTCTCGTAGCGCTTGCCCTCTCCGCCGTTTTTGAGGGAATCCTCAAAGAAGAGGTAATTCCTCCCCTCGCCGCCGAAGGCTTTATCCTCTGCCGTGGCCTCGAAGGAATAGTCGTCGTGACCCGTGAACCAAGTGCCGCGCTGGTCGGTGGCGCGGACCCTTTGCAGGATGCTCGCGCGCCATGCGAACTTGTTGCCGTGCTCGTCGTTCTTATCCATGGAGACGTCGCCGAGGTCCTGCGTCTGCTGTGCGGAGAAGGGAAGCAGGATGTTGATGACGAATCCGTAGCCCGCGCGGGGCGCCGTGAGCACAAAGGAGCTGTCGGACATGCCGTCGAGGGCGCTGTCGATGTCGAGCGTGTCGGCCGCGAAGCCGTCTTTTTGGTTTTGGAAGATGGAGTTGTACTTCTCCGCCATCCAAGCGGCGTCGATGGACTTTGCCGCCTCGTCCTCGAAGGCGTCGGACATCTTGGTGATGATCGCCGATTCGTAGGCCGATTTGAGTTCGCTCTTGAAGTAGCTGAGATTTTCGACATTCGTGCTGTCTTCGTTGGCGTTGAGGAGACCGCTCGAACGGATGTTGGTGAGGAAGGTGGCGTACGCCTGTTTGCGGGTGTATGCCGTGGAACCGTCGACGGGCTCGTAGCTTGCGGGCACGACTTCGGTCCCCGTGTAGACCTTGTAGTTGGCGTCGAAGTAGTCCTCGTTCTCGGTGCCGACGCCCGTGGGGGTCGTGCGAACCGTTTCGTCGTGGTCGTGGTCGTCCTCTTCGGCGATGATGCTCTCTTCGATGGAGTCGAGGGAGCTGTTGAAGGAGACGCGGAGATCGTAGAGCGCCTTATTCGCCTCGTCCTCGGTGAGGAAATATTTGAGGCCGGCGAGCGTCTTGTCGATCTCGGACCCGCTTGCGGCATTGACCGCGGCGGTGTAGCCCGCAACGGTGTAAGGCTTCCCCTCTTTATCGGTGAATTTTGCCGAATTGTCATCGTTTTTGGCGGTGATGAAGTACACCTTGGCATACTGCACATAGACAGCGCGGTTGATGAGGCTGTCTTTGATGGCGTCGAAGGTGTCGCGGTACGTCCAGCCGTATTGGCTCATGACATTGGAACCGCTTGCGACAAAGCTGGCGACCATATCGCGCTTGTAGATGTTGTCCGTTTGAATGACATCCTTATAGGCCGAAAAATCGGCGTTTGACGTGATGTTCACTTCGGCGATCACCTGCTCGTAGTCCTTTTTGGCGTCCGTCGTGACGAGGTCGCACCCCGCGAGAAGGCCGCAGCCCATGACCGTTGCGAGGGAAAGCGCAAGCGCCGCTCTTGTTTTATGCTTCATAGTAAATGCTCCGTCTTTCTTTTTTCATCGCGGGGTACCCCCACGATTTTCATACGCTTCCTATTATAACCCATTTTCCGAAAATGTGCAAATCATTTTCGTGATAAACAGAGAAAAATCATGCAAAAGTTATGGCAAATTTCAAAAATTTCGTCATTTGGACCATCGTTTTGCCGCCGTCGCCCAAAAACGGGAAGGCGATCGCGGGAGAAGTCGTCATTTCGAGGCGGATTTTTCCCTTGAATGCCTCCATGGCGGCGACGATCTTTTCGCTGCCGAGGGCGTCGAGCGAGGCGAATTCCAGCCTTCCCCCCTTGCCGCTGACGCCGATCTTTTTGACGCCGAGCTTCATCGCATACGCCTTCATGAGGGCGATGACGAGAAGATTCAACGTCTCCTGCGGCATCGGGCCGTAGCTCTCCTCCATCGACGAACAGACGCGCTTGTAGTCGGAGGCGCCGCCGATCTCGGCGATCTGCTTGTAGCAGTCCATGCGCCCCGCGGGGGATTCCACATACGATTCGGGAATGAAGGCGCCCGCCTTGATGTCGAGTTCCACATTCTCCTGTCTGACCCCCGTGAGCTCCTCTTTGAGGATCTTGGCATAGAGCTCATAGCCGACCTTATCCATGTGGCCGTGCTGTTCGGCGCCGAGGACGTTGCCCGCGCCGCGAATTTCAAGGTCACGCATGGCGATCTTGAACCCCGACCCGAGCTCGGTGAACTGCATGATGGCTTTGAGACGCTCGGAGGCGTTCTCCGTCATGATGCGCTCGGGCTTATAGGTGAAATAGGCATGGGCGAGGCGGGAACTTCTCCCCACCCTGCCGCGAAGTTGATAGAGCTGGGAGATGCCGAGCCTGTCGGCGTCGATGACGATGAGCGTGTTGGCGTTGGGAAGGTCGATGCCGTTCTCGATGATGGTCGTCGTGACGAGAACGTCGTATTCCCCGCGATAGAAGCCGAACACGCTCTTTTCGAGGGTCATCCGATCCATTCTGCCGTGGGCGACGCAGATCTTGGCCTCGGGCAGGATCTCCCTCAGACGGCTTGCAAAGGTGTGGATGCTCTCCACGCGGTTGTAGAGCACAAAGACTTGCCCCTTCCGCGCGATCTCCCGCAAGACGGCGTCGCGGAGCAGGGTCTCCGATTCCTCGGCGACATAGGTCTGCACGGGGAGCCTCGCCTGCGGGGGCGTTTGAATGGTGGAGATGTCGCGGATGCCCGAAAGGGAGAGATGCAGGGTGCGCGGAATGGGCGTCGCCGTCATCGTGAGGCAGTCGACGTCGCGCTTGTAGTTCTTGATCTTCTCCTTGTGTTCCACCCCGAAGCGCTGTTCCTCGTCGAGAATGAGAAGTCCCAAATCGCGGAACTTGACGTCGGAGGAGAGCAGTCTGTGGGTGCCGATGACAAGATCGATGTTGCCGCCGGCGAGCTCTTTGAGGGTGTTGGCGACCTCTCTGTCCGTGCGGAAGCGGTTGAGACAGGCGATCTTGACGCCGAAGTCCTTCATGCGCTCCGTCGCCGTCTGAAAGTGCTGTTCGGAGAGGACAGTGCTCGGGCACATGAGCGCGGCCTGCCGCCCCGCCAGGATGCAGAGATACGCCGCGCGGAGGGCGACTTCGGTCTTGCCGAAGCCGACGTCGCCGACGAGAAGGCGGTCCATGACCTTTTTGGAGCACATATCTTCCCTGATCTCCTCAAAGGAGGCCGTCTGGTCGGGCGTGTCCTCATAGGGAAAGGCGGCGATGAACTCGTCCATGAGTTCGGGATATGCGGGAAAGGCGTAGCCGACCTTCTCCTGCCGCTCGGCATAGAGCGCTTTGAGGTCGAACGCCATCTTTTTGAGCCCGGCGCGGACACGGGCCTTGACCCGTTCGAATTCCCCGCCGCCGATCTTGGAGAGCGTCGGCGCGTCCCCTCCCATGTACTTGGAGAGGATGTCCATGTTCTCGA
>CANREK010000141.1 GCA_947629605.1 uncultured Clostridia bacterium
AATTCCTCCTGCACTTTGAGGAACGCCCGCGCGTTCCCGATCGCCGCCTCGATCTTGCGGCGGTTGCGGATGATGCCCGCATTCCGCATGAGCTTTTCCACCTCTTCCTCGCCGTAGGCGGCAACGGTTTTGGGGTCGAAGCCGTTGAACGCGCTCCGAAAATTCTCTTCCTTCTCCAAGATGAGGTCCCAGCTCACGCCCGCCTGCATGCCTTCGAGGATGAGCATGGCAAAGAGCTCCCCGTCCCGATGTTCCGCCTTACACCACCGCGTGTCGTGATAGAGAAGCGACTTTTCCGAGACCCGCTTCCCCTTTGCACTGAAACAAAACAGGCATCTTTTCTTTTCCATGTCCCCTCCTTGTTCCGAGACGATTGTAACACGCCCGTTCCAAAAAAGCAAGCACAAAAAAACGCGCCGAGCGCGTTTTTCTTTTCCTCTGTTTCAGGAAATCGGTACAACATTGATCGCACGAAGTTTCCCGCTGTTCTTGGGGTCGGGAGCCGTATCAAACGATACCTTCTGCCCTTCTTTCAGCGTATGGAAACCGTCCATTTGAATGGCGGAGTAATGCACGAAAATATCGTCTCCCCCCTCATCGTTGGCAATGAATCCAAATCCCTTGCCATCGTTGAACCATTTCACAGTTCCGTTCACTTTGTAACCTCCTATTGGAGCGGCGAAAAATAAGTCTCAAAAGAACCGCACCGTCTTTCATTATACCATTCCACAACAGGGTTGTCAATATTAAATTGAAAATTTTATTTTCCGAGATCCAAATAATTCAGGAGGATGTCGGAATAGCCCGCGGTGAAGTCCTCCCTCTCCTCTGCCGTGAGCTGGCGGAAGTTCATCAACGCGAGATAGTAGATCTGCATCGCCCCGACTTTTTGGGCCTTTTCTTCGGAGCCTTTGAGCGCCATGACGGCGGGACAAGCCGTATTGACGACGAGCGTGAGGTCCTCGGGGGATTCTCCCATCTGATAGAAGCTGTGCATCTCGTTCATTCTGCGCATGAATTCGGAGACGTTGATGACGGCGGGAACGGCGGAATTTTTGAGTTTTTCGGTCTTGACTTTGACATTCTTCCCGTCGAGCGCCTTGGTGAAGAGCGCAACGAGATCCGCATCCTCTCCGCCCTCTGCTTCCTTCAACGCGCCCGCGACGTCGGCGTCGATGCGCAAAAACCGCACGCGCTTGGGGTTCTTATATTCGATATAGCTGATGAAGTGCGGATCGATGAAGGTGTCGCAGACGATGGCGTCGAGCCCGGCGTCCTTGAACATCTTGATGTACTGCGCCTGTTTGTTCTCGTCGGAGACATAGTAGGCCGCCTGAGGCTCCTTGCCCTCTTTGGCGTCCTCGTCGCTGACTTCTTCGCCGAAGTAGCTCTCCAAGGGTTGATAGGTGCCCGAAAGATTCTTGTAGATGATGATGTCCTTGACTTTTTGATAGAACTCGTCATCCTTGATGCAGCCGAATTTGACAAAGGTGGAGATGTCGTTCCAGCAGTTTTCGTACTTCTCCCTGTCGTTGCGGAAGAGTTCGATGAGCTTATCCGCCACTTTCTTGGTGATGTGCGCGGCGATCTTCTGCACCTGCCTGTCATTTTGCAGGAAGGAGCGGGAGACGTTCAGGGGAATGTCGGCGCAGTCGATGACGCCGTTCAGGAGCATCAGGAATTCGGGAATGACTTCCTTGATGTTGTCGGCGATGTAGACTTGGTTGCAGTAGAGTTTGACCTGCCCCCGTTCGAGCTCGACCTGCTTCTTGACCTTGGGGAAGTAGAGAATGCCCTTGACGCGGAAGGGATATTCCATGTTGAGATGGATCCAGAAGAGCGGTTCGTTGAAGTCGTTGAAGGTGTCGCGGTAGAAGGTCTTGTATTCCTCTTCCGTGCAGTCCTTGGGCTGTTTGAGATAGAGCGGCGACGGCGTATTGACGGGCTTGGCGTCGTCCTTCGGATTCAGATAGATCTCATAGGGCATGAAAGAGCAGTACTTGTCGAGAAGGCGGCGGATCTCGCTCTCACGCAAAAATTCCACCTCTTCCTTTGCGATGTGCATGACGACCTTGGTGCCGCGGGTCTCCTTGTCGCAGGGGCCGATCGTATAGGTGCTGTTGCCATCGGAGGCCCAATGCACGCCTTCCGCCCCCTCTTGATAGGACTTTGTGAAGATCTCGATGTTCTCCGAGACCATATAGGCCGAATAGAATCCAAGCCCGAAGTGGCCGATGATGCCGTCTCCGCCCGCCTTTTCGTACTTTTCCACAAAGTCGGCGGCGCCCGAAAAGGCGATCTGCGTGATGTACTTTTCGACCTCTTCCTCGGTCATGCCGATGCCGTTGTCCTCCACGGTGAGCGTGCCGGCCTTGTCGTCCGTCGTGACGGTGATCCTGTAATGCTCTTCCTCCGCAGAGGCACCGAGCCCCACGAGCTTCTTGTGTTTCGTGATCGCGTCCGAAGCGTTGGCGACGATCTCACGGAGAAAGATGTCCTTCTCCGAATACAGCCATTTTTTGATGATCGGCATCATGTTTTCGCTCGAAATGCGAATGTTGCCCTGTCTTTCCATAGTATAAAGCTCCTTGATTTTCTTTCCATATTTTATATAAACAAAAAAATCCGCAATCAAGCGGATTTTTTGATGAAATTCAAAGAATTATTTGTTTTCGTCGTCGTTGCCGCCGAGAAGGTCCGCGATGGAAGCGCCGCCGTAGCCGCCTTCCGTCCACTCTCTGTACTCCTCGCCGTCCTCATATTCGGCGTTGCCGTTGCCCCTTCTGCTGTTCTTGCGGGGGCGACGCTGCGTGTTCGCGCCTTCCTCGTGTTCGTGATGCTCGAACTCGGGGCGGGGTTGAAGCGCCTTGATGGAGAGGTTGATCTTTTTCTCTTCGGGCACGAACTTGATGATCTTGGCATCCACTTCCTCGCCGATGGAGAGCGCGGAGGTAGGATTTTCGAGCCATTCGTGAGAGATCTGGGAGAGATGGACCAAACCGTCGATGCCCTTTTCGATCTCGACGAACGCACCGAAGGGAACGATGCGAACGACTTTGCCGTGCACGACATCGCCCTCGGCATACTTCTCTGCCGCGAGATCCCAAGGCTGGGGTTGAAGCTGTTTATAGCCGATGGAGACCTTCTTGCTCTCGCGGTCGACTTTGAGCACCTTGAATTGGTACTTCTGACCGATCGTGAGCACATCGGTGACTTCCTTGACGCCCGTCCACGAGAGATCGGAGATGTGCGCAAGGCAATCGAACCCGTTCACGGAGACGAATGCGCCGAAGGAGGTGACGCGTTCCACCTTGCCCTCAACCACATCGTCAACGTTGATGGAATCGAAGAATTCGGCCTCTTTCTGAGCCTTTGCGGCCTCGCGCTCCGCCTTTTCGGCTTCGAGGATGACGCGCTGGGAGGCGATGATCTCCTTTCTGCGTTCCTTTCTGATTTCGAGGAGTTTGAGTCTCAGATTCTTGCCCTTGTATTTTTCGAGGTCCTTGACATACCCGGAGCGGATCTCGCTGGCGGGAACGAACACGGGATAGGTCCCGAGCTCTGCCGTAAGGCCGCCCTTGTTGAAGCCGGTGCAGACCACGGTGAATTCCTTGCCCGTTTCGATCTCCTTGATGAGCGCCTCGTCCTCTTTGATCTTTCTCAGGGC
>CANREK010000142.1 GCA_947629605.1 uncultured Clostridia bacterium
ATGGAATATCTTGTCGAGAGCGCGAGCTACAACCTGAGCCGTATGCTCTTCGGCGGACCCGCGGGCACGCTCGGCAAGGTCGTCTCGACGCACAACTACGAAGTCACCGTCGACGACGCGCGGAACTTTACGGAGGGCATGATCCTCGACCTTTACAGCTCCTCCGGTTCCCGCGCTTACACCAACATCATCGTCACCTCGGTGGACAGAGACACCAATGTGATCGTGGTCAACCAGACCCTCAGCTCCGTGGAGGGGTACAGCTTTTTCGTCGTGGGAGCGAGGGGCTATGAGCTCAGCGGGCTCTCCACCGTATTCGACGGCGACAACGTCTACGGCAACCTGCGTCTCAACACCGCATGGCTCACGCCCTACAAGAAAACGGTGGAGACGCTCACGGAGAACGAGATCCAAATGGCGCTCGACCACGTCGAGGAAAAATCGGGCGGAAGGGTCAACTTCATCATCTGCACATGGGGCGTGCGCCGCGCACTCATGAACCTGCTCGCCAAAAAGGGCGTGCCGATCGAGACGATCGAGATCGAGGACGGCTACAAGGCGCTCTCCTACAACGGCATTCCCGTCGTCGTCGACAGATTCTGCCCCAAGGGGACGATGTATCTGCTCAATTCGGATGACTTCATCCTCTACCAGCTCTGCGATTGGCAGTGGCTCGAGGACGAGAACGGCAAGGTCTTGAAACAGATCCCCGGCAAGGCCATCTTTGCGGCGACCATCGTGAAGTACGCCGATCTCATGTGCATCCG
This sequence comes from uncultured Clostridia bacterium, assembly GCA_947629605.1. Classification (GTDB taxonomy): domain Bacteria; phylum Bacillota; class Clostridia; order Christensenellales; family Borkfalkiaceae; genus Gallimonas. Next base: position 768 of record CANREK010000142.1, read on the forward strand.
CCCCTGCGGACAGGCAAAACTCGAAGGGATCACCGAGGAATAAGGGGGGCAGAGATGACCGTTCGGGAAGTTTTGCTCCTTGCCGCCTCCTTCCTCGATGAAAAAGACCTTGCCGCATCCCTTGCGGGCAGTTCGGTCACGGGAGAGGCGGAGACACTTTTGACCTGCTTCAACGTCGTCGAAAACGAGATCGCGCTCGACGACTATCCCCTCAAAAAGACGGAGACATTTTCCTTTGAAAAGGGCATTTTGCCCTTTTCAAAGTTCTCCTCGGCGCCCGTCGACATCTGTGCCGTCAAGGCGGGCGGGAGAAAGCTGTCCTTCTCCCTCACGGCGACAGGCGTGCTCTGCGATTGCGACGCCGCCGAGATCACTTACACCTATGCCCCCAAAAAGAAGGGGATCGGCGACAGTGCGGAGCTCGGCGGAAGGGTCTCCGCCCGTCTCATGGCGCTCGGCGTCGCCTCCGAATATTGCTTTGTGAAGGGCATGAACGAGCGGGCAAAGATCTGGGGCGTCAAATACCGTGATGCCCTGAAATGCGCGGGGATCCTCCGCCATCCGCTCTCTGTCCGTTCGAGGAGGTGGGCATGAGATACGACAAATCCGTCTATGCGCCCGCAGAGGAGTTCACGAGAATGCGCATCGACCCCGCCCGCACGGAGCGGGGACAGACGGTGACGCTCAACCACATGCGGCCGACGAAAAACGGCCTTGTCTGTGCGGAGGGAAGCGCCGCGGCGGCGACGTTGCCCTCCGCCGTCTCCCGCATTTACCTCACCGAGGACGGCGTGTACGCCTACGAGAGTTCGCTCAAAAGCCTCTACAATGTGTCAAAGGCCTCGCACATCCCGACCATTCCCACGGAGCCCGTCGCTGTGCTCTTCCATGAGACGGAAACGGGCATACGGGGTCTGTACAGCGTGGAAAAGAACGCCATCCGCTACATCCGCGGGGACACGGTTCTGAGCATCGGGAGCGTGGGCGGCAGCTGCGCCGCCATGCACCACGGGAGAGTGTTCACGGCAGACGGCAGAAGGCTCAGATTCTCGGCGCCCTTTTCGCCCGACGGCATCGTGCAGACGGAGCGGGACCCCGACAAGGCGGGCTACATCGACTTCGCGGAGGGAAAGGGGAGCATAATCGCCCTTGTCTCCTTCCGCGAGAGACTGTATGTCTTTTTCGAACAGGGGATCATGAAGATGCGCGCGGAGGGGGAAGCCCTCAACTTCGACGCGACGGAGATGCCCTTCCGCGGCGGAAAGATCCTGCAAGGATCCGTCGCCGCCTGCGGGGACCGCATCTGCTACATGACGGCGAGCGGGCTGTATTCCTTCAACGGAACGACCGCCGATTTTCTCGAAGAAAAGAGGTCGGAGATCAACTATCTTCTGCCCATCCATGCGACCTGTTTCAACGGGAAGTACGCCGCCGCCGTCAGGCTCACAAACAACAGAACCGCGCTATATGTGTACGATTTTTCCGAAAAGGTCGGCCGTTTTGTCCTCGAAAAGGGCATGACCGCCGCCGAGGGAGACAGCTTTGTCGCGGGCACGACGCTCTATCGCTTCTCGGAGACGGGCGGCGCCTCCGTGGGGTACGACAGTTCGCTGGCGCTCACCCTTTCCACACCGCCCCGCGCCATCGCATGGGTGAGAGTGGAGGGCTCGGGCACCTTCGAGATCCGCACGAACGCCGAGAACGTCACATATACGGCAGAGGGCGACCAAAAGGTCAACATCGGGTCCAAGAAGAAGTTCACGGAGACGCAAATTTCCGTCACGGCGAAAGGGGCGGCATTCCGCATCCGCGCCATCGAGATCGCATGGAGGAAGGAAGATGGAGATTGATATCATAGACCTCACCGACCCCGCCTATCAGGATCTTACGGAAGTCCAGCTCTCCATGGTCCGCGCGGCACAGACCAAGAAGAATGCCATCGTCGCCGAATGCGAGGCGGAGAAGCGGAAAATTTTCTACTTTATGCTCGCAAATAATACGGCGCTCAGCAATATCCGCACCTTTGAGGAGGAGCGTCTCGAAGCAAGCGCCGACGCCGAGATCGCAGGGGTGAGGGAGGACCTCATTCAACAGCTCCACTTTGAATCCATCGCCTCGGTGGGGAACGACGCGGGACCTTACCGATATCCCGAGAACCCCAACTACGAGCTCTCCGCTTCCCAAAGATTTTTGGTGGTCAGAAATTATTACATGAACGTGACGAGCGACGCCGCGACGCGATTGCAGATGTACACGATGGACACCCTCGCCCGCGCCTACTTGGGGGAGTATTACCAGACCCTCTACGAACTTTTAGCCCAATATGTGAAATAAAAAAATCTCCCGCAAGGGAGATTTTTTTGAATGAAAACAATCGCGGGGAAAGAGCATTTGGAAAGCGGCGGCACATTGCCTCGCCACGCATCCCGAGGCGCCTACGCCCCATTCCAATCGTGTCACAGTGATCCAACGCGCCATTTTTGAAAAAAATACCATCGAACCCTTGACTGATTTGTCGTTTTTTGGATTATGTTGATACATTATTATTCATCAAAAAAAAGACAAGGGAAAAATTGGCGGTATCGTATCTTATGCTTCGAGAAGCGCAAACGGGCACATAAACCGTCTTTTTTCGACATAGGAATAGAATAGCATGTCGAAAGGGGGCGGTTTTTGTGTGGAAAGAAATTGAGAGAAGGGCGTTGAAAAACGGGGAATATATCGTCAAAACGGGCTGTACGGTCCGTGCCTGCGCCGACGCCCTCGGCACCAGCAAATCCACCGTACATAAGGATGTCACGCAGCGGTTGCAAAACATCGATTTTGAGCTCTATCTTCGCGTCAAAGAGGTGCTCGGGGTCA
>CANREK010000143.1 GCA_947629605.1 uncultured Clostridia bacterium
AATCGCGTCATGGTGAGCTCCGTCGAACCATCACCTTATTATTGCTGCGGTGATCCTTCGACACGACGCTTTTGTCGCGTCGGCTACTTCGCGCCTTAGGGCGCTCGTGCCGCCCTTCGACGCCATAAAGAACGTACGGGCGGGGCAGAATGACGCGGGGCGAGAGGGGCAGACAAAATGAGCGCGACAAAAAACAACGGCAGGGGTTCCTGCCGTTGTTTTTTTGTTTCAATTATTCCTCCGATTCGTTGTTCGGATCTTCGGGCGGTGTGTCGGCGGACTGCATCGCCTCTGCCGTATCGGGTGCTTCTCCATTCTCATCCGCGGAGGGTGCGCCCTCTGCCGCCTTTCTCTTCTTGGAAGGCGACCAGAAGAAGAACAGGACACATGCCGCGATGCCGAGCACGAGCACGACGTCGATGAGCGCCCAGAGCGTCACGAAGAGCGACGAGAACGGTGCCGCAGTGGCCGTCTGTGTCTCCTGTCCCGACGTGTACAGCGTGTCGATATAGGTATAGATGATCGCCCGTGCCGACTGCCTTGCCGCATACTCTTCGCCCGCGCCGTCAAACTTGATCGACGCAGCCTCGTTAGCGCTTCTGAGCCACATGTTGTTCCCTGCCTTGATCGCACGGCCGTAGTTGCCCATATAGTTTTGCGCCCAGTCGGTGATGACGGAGCCTTGGAAGCCCCATTCCTCTCTCAACATGGTGGTGAGCAGTGCATGGTTGTAGCCCGCCCAAACGGCGCCGACGCAGTTGAATGCCGACATCATGGCGTTTGCACCGCCGACCTTGACGGCGATCTCGAACGGCTTGCAGTAGTTCTCGCGGAGGGCCTGTTCGGTCACCCACTCATACCACTCATTGGAGTTCTGTCCGCTCTCGGCGAGAGCAAAGTGTTTGAGATAGCAGTAGACGTTCTCCTCCTTGGCGCCCTTGATGGTCGCCGCCGCCATATGTCCCGACAATCTTCCGTCCTCGCTGTAATATTCGTAGTTACGGGAGTTGTAGGGGGAACGGTGAAGATTGACGCCGGGCGCATACCAACCCTGCACGCCCATCGCCGTTCCGACGGCGCCCTGCGCTCTGCCGATGTCATACATGAGTTCTGTGTTCCACGAGCAACCCGACAGGGTCTCGGCGGGGAACACGGGGAAAGAGGTCATCGTCAGTGAATCGACAACGTTGTTGTTGAAGCCCGCGGGGCCGTCCTTGTCGACGTTGCGGGGTTTGCCGATGGATACGAGTTCCACCGTCTGGAATCCGCTCATGCCGATGAGGTTCTTGATGTCGTTCTGCGTGAGTTGGTCGAGGAAGATCTTCCAATTCGCCTCGGCAGCCTCTTCGTCCTCTTGGAAGAGGAGATCGAAGAGCCACGTCTGCGTCGTGAGGGTGGTCTTTTGACTACCGTTGAGCTGCTCTTGGGTGGCCTTTCCGCCGCTCTCAGGCGCCATGATGACGAATGCGGGCGCCTGACCGTATTGATAGGTCGAAACTTCCGCCTTGATCGCATCGGTCTCATAGCCGTCATAGACGTAGTTGTCTTTTGCCGACCTTGCCGCCGCCGTGGGGGAGCCGTTGCCCGTGCTTGCCGTCGCCGTCTTGGTCGCGTCGGCATAGTTGGCGAATTTGTCGGCGCGGGAGAGATAGGTCACGCCGCCCGAAACGCCGTTGGAGCCATCCACGGCAACGCCCGCATAGGCGCTGTCGCCCGTGAAGAGGTTCTCGACCTTGGTGCCCGTGACGGGGTCGGTCTCAAACTTGATGTCGTTGGTGACGTTGAAGGACCGCGTCTGCCCGTCGTAGGGCGTGTGGGCATTCTGCATGAGCTTGATGTCATACTTGCCCTTTTCGACCTCGTAGCCGCTGAACCCGTTTTTGTTCATGTCGTAGCAGTCGTAGGAGGCAAGGTCGTAGGTAGTGAAGGTGAGCGCGACGTCCGTCTCTTCCCCTGCCGCAAGCAGCTTGGTCTTGCCGAAGGCGAGGAGATTGATGCTCGCTTTCTCGATCTTGCCGTTGTCATATTGGGGGGTGTAGTAGAGTTGAACTACCTCTTTGCCCGCATGATCGCCCGTGTTCTTGACGTGAACGGTGACGGTGTAGGTCCCCTCTTTGGCGAGTTCGTCGCTCTGCGAGACCTTTTTGCCGTCGAGCTCAAAGCTCTTGATCTCCTGCGTGAATTCGGTGTAGCTGCGGCCGTAGCCAAAGGGGAACTGTACGACCTTGTCGTACCCGCCGTCCTTTGTGAAGAATCCTTCCGCATCCGCCGTCTCGTACCACTTGTAACCGACATAGATGCCCTCGGTGTAGGCAATGTTGCCCGTGATGCCGACGTTGTTGTAGCTGGGAGCATTCTCCTGCCAATTGTAAGCGTAGGTGTCGTTGAGGCGGCCCGAGGGACTGATCTCCACCTCTGCTCCGTCGACGATCTTACTGCCGAGGAGAATGTTGGGGATCGCCATGGCGCCCGACTGCCCGGGGATGCCGATGTAGAGGCACGCCTTGATGTTGTCGTACGTTTCAAGGAAGCCGAGCTCGATGGGGTTGGTCGTGTTGAGCAGGACCGTGACGTTGAAGCCGTACTCTTGGAGCTTGTTGAACATCGCAGTCTCTTCGGCAGTGAGTTCAAGGAATGTGCCGTTGCCGCTGCCGATCCCTTTGAGCTCACTGTTGCCGCCGTTCTCTGCGCCCCAGCGGGAGAGCACGGCGATGGCGTCCGTCGAATAGTTCTTGGCCTGCGTCATGAGTTCCGACGTGTAAAAACTTTCGGGCGGATTTTTGAGGCTGTCCATGACATTGGCGCCCGTAGAACCGCCGATCGGATTGTCGCGGTAGTCGGCGTCATAGGCGGAGAAGCCATCATACGCCCGCGTGAGCACTTCATTATAGTTGAAGTCGTTGGCTTTGAACGCCTCGGTGAGGGTGACACGATGGGGTTTTTCAGCGGTGATGTTGGTTCCGCCGCTACCCGCACCGACGAGAAGAAAGCCGTTATCCGTCGCGCCCCAGCCAAAGAGATTGACCTGCGTCCCGGGCGCGAAGGGAAGATAGTCGTCCTCGTTTTTGAGAAGCACGATGCTGTCCTCGGCGACCTCTTGCACGACTTGATCCGCGTACTCCGTCGCCTCACCCTTGATCTCGTTCGACACGTTGGATGATTCCGCATAGCCGCCGAAAAAGCCGTGCAGAAGCGGCGCTTGCCATTGCAGGATGATGTTGCCCGCAATGAGAATGGCGACGAGCACGACGGCGACGGCCGCAAGCACGATCTGCTTTACGCCGAATTTGAATTTCATAATTTCCTCCTTACTATGGTTGCATTGTTGATGGAATGATTGGGGAACTCACCCCTCCCGCCCCTGCTCATGCTGAACTCCCTCTTGCCCTCCCCCTGCGTCAGGGGGAGGGGTAGGGGTGGGGGTCCGCCCTTGATGCCCTACGGGCCATTCTGAACGCGTCATCCTGCCCCGCCCACATTCTATTCACGTCTAAGGGCGGCACGAGCGCCGCCCTTGGCGCGAAGTAGCCGACGCGACAAAAGCGTCGTGTCGAAGGATC
>CANREK010000144.1 GCA_947629605.1 uncultured Clostridia bacterium
TGAGCCCGGTGCAATACCGAATTCATTCACAATCTACTTAAAACTTTTTTTGTCTAAGTTTTTGGGTTCACTTCACGTGGGAGGGGGGTAGGGGGGTGGGTCACCGCAGACTTTTTTAATTCTCCGTTTCCTCCCCATGTATAAAACCCAACCGAACGGTCAAAACTCCTCTCTGCATCGCGGGGAGGTTTTTTATGAGAAGATTTTTGAGAGGCATGCGTGCGCTCCTCATCGTAGCGCTCATCCTCGCCGTGGCGGCGGGGACGATCCTGCTCCTGCACTCTCCCGTATTTGAGAAGGGCGGCGGGTACGAACTCTACCTCGCGCCGCACTCTTCCGCCCTCACGCTCCGCACCGACGACCCCGCCCGCGACAAGCTCCTATGCCCCGTCAAGGGCGAGAGCGTTCGCTATGACGGAGACGAAAAAGACGCACTTATTGCACGGTTTCGCGCCAAAGTTCTCATGACGGAAGAGGCCGCGGGCGTCGTCAATTACTATTGTTTCTCTCCGCTGCTCGGGGAAGGCGTCTCGCTCTACGGCCGCACCGTCAATCTCCACATTGCCGTCTCCAAGACACAGACGGCGGTGGGCACGCCCCTCATTTTCGGAGGATTTTGAATTTTGATGTATAAACGCCGCCCGTTCTGTCAAAACCCTACATAGAATCGGAGGATATCATTATGAGTGAAGAAACTGCAAAACCGAAGAAAAAGAGACTGCTTTACTACATTGTACTCTCTGTCTGCGTGCTGCTTCTCATCGCGGCGACCGTGCTCACCGTCTACTTTTTGACGCGGGGCACCGAGAACATTCTCGACGATCCCTCGCTCAACGATCAGGACGGCGACATCGCAGGGGGAGAACAGAACGGCGACAACGACAACACCCAGCAGGGCGGAAACGAGAACCAGAATCCTTCCGTTCCGTCGGGCAGCGAGGACACCGTAAAATTTGTTTCACCCATCGAGGGGGCGAGCTACACGGTCGAGTATAACGTCATCTACAACAACCCCACGCTCGGCTGGATCTACCGCCACAAGGCCGTCGATTTTGAGGCGGCGGCGGGCACGGAAGTCAGGTGCATGGCGGACGGCAAAATCGAGAGCATCTCGTTCAGCGAAGAGACGGGCAATCTCATCCTTGTCGATCACGGCGACGGCTTAAAGACGGTGTACCGCTTTGTGGAGCCCGACAGTTCGCTCAAAGAGGGGGCGACCATCAAGAAGGGACAGAAGCTCGGCGTCGTGGCACAGGCCTACGGCATCGAGCATAAGGACGGAGAACATCTGCACCTCGAAGTAGAGCTCAACGGCGACCCCGTCGACCCCACCGAATACCTCGGCACGGTGGAAGGGGAAAAGTAAAATTCTCAAAAACGGCGACATATGTCGCCGTTTTTTTGTAAAAATTCAAAATGAAAAATGAAAAATTAAAAATTGCGGCGGAGCATGCCCCCTCCCGAGGGGGGGGGTAGGGGGTGGGCAGCGACTCACCGCCCCGCGTCATTCTGAGCGTCGCGGGTCGTACGAAGTCCGACGACTTGACCCGAAGAATCTCGCGGGGCGATTACGGACAATTGTGCGGCGAGATGCTTCGGATTCACTTCCGTAGACTGCGTTTGTGTTCCGCGGCTCAGCATGACGCCGCACACAAGCGTCTCTTTCCGTCTATAACGCAATTTTTAATTTTCACTACGGGGTTGATTTTTGCGGCGAAATAGGATATAATAGTGCCGTGTCACACGCGGGCGGAAAAAATTCGAGACTTATGTTTCAAATTGCGCCCGATCTTTCCGAGATCCAAGGAGGATCGACCCATGAAAAAGTTTTTCAAAAAGATATTCAGTAGATTTCCGTTGGTCGCCCTGACGATCATCATGCTCATTCTCATCTTCTTTGCAGTCCTCATCGGGGGCTGGTATTGGGGTGCCTATCTTCTCGCCGGTGTCGTTCCCGAGCGCATCATCACGGTCGTCGTGACCATCCTCGACGACCTCATCCTCATCGTCGCCGTCGTCAACGTCGTCAGTCGCGACCTCGTTCCCGAGACCAAGATCCCGTGGATCCTATGCATCGTCGTGTTGAATTTGCTCGGCGTGTTCATCTACATCCTCTTCTCCTCGCACCGCCCCTCGCGCAGGCAGAGAAAGCTCTACAAGGAACTCTACACGCAGAACAAACCCTATGCCGTGCGTTCGGTGGAGAAGGAAGTCCTGCACGGCGAGCTCGGCCACTGGGCCAACGTCGGCGAAGCGCTCTTCGGCTCCGAGCCCTCCGCGGCCGTGCGCGCCAACACCAAGGTGGAATATTTCCCCACGGGCGAGGACTTTTTCAAGCGCGTCACGGGCGATCTCGAAGGGGCGGAAAAGTTCATCTTCCTCGAATATTTCATCATCGAAAAGGGGAAATTTTGGGACACGCTCTATGAGATCCTCGTGAGAAAGGCGGCCGCGGGCGTCGATGTCAGGGTCATGTACGATGACATCGGCTCCATGGGCAAGGTCAGCGCGGGGTACTACAAAAAGATGCGGAAACTCGGCATCAAGGCGCAGAAATTCAACCCCTTTGTGCCCGTCGTCACGACGCTCCACAACAACCGCGACCACAGAAAGATCCTCGTCATCGACGGGAAAGTCGGCTACACGGGCGGGCTCAATCTCGCCGACGAGTACATCAACGAGACGCACCCCTTCGGCGTATGGAAGGACAATGCCATCCGCCTCGAAGGCGAGGGCGTGTTCAATCTCACCCGCATGTTCCTCGGCATGTACCAGCTGGCCTCCAAACAGATCGAGGACATCTCGCCCTATCTTGTAAAATATGAGGCGGAGGCGGAAGGCTTTGTCCAGCCCTACGGCGGCGGCCCCGTTCCCATGTACGAGAGGCACCTCGCCGAGGACGTCTATGTGAACATCATCGGCGCCGCGCATGACTATCTCTGGATCACGACACCGTATCTCATCATCGATTACAGAATGAAACAGGCGCTCATTCTCGCCGCCAAGCGCGGGGTGGATGTCAGGATCGTGACGCCGCATATCCCCGACAAGAAGATCGCCTTCGGGCTCACCCGTTCCAACTATATGGCGCTCATCAAGGGCGGCGTCAAGATCTATGAATTTACGCCCGGATTTGTGCACGCAAAGACTTTTTTGGCCGATGACAAGGTCGGCACGGTGGGGACGGTCAACCTCGATTACCGCTCGTTTTTGTATCACTTTGAGGACGGCGTGATTCTTTACAACGTGCCCGCGCTCAAAGACATCAAGGCAGACTTTGAAGAGACATTTGCGACTTCCAAGTTGCAGAGCGAAGAGGACGCCAAAAAGAGCCCCGTCTGGCGCTGGCTGTGCGAGATCGCGAAGATCTTTGCGCCATTGTTTTGATTTATTTCGAACGCATTTGTTTTCTGCGAAAACAAATGCGTTCGAGCGAAAGTGCTTTGTTCATCAATCAAGTGGGTCTCGGAAGCGTTATATGCATGGACATTAAGGTTCCCGTA
>CANREK010000145.1 GCA_947629605.1 uncultured Clostridia bacterium
CCCCCACCCCTACCCTTTCGCGGGCAGGTAGAGCCCTGCCCTTGGTCGCCGTTCGCGCGTGATAATGCGCTCACTTCTGTCGCAACGCGCCAAAGGTTATCAACCTTTGGCAGAATGCGTTGCTCCTCCCTGACGCAGGGGGCGGGCAAGAGGAGAGCTCAGCATGACGCCGCACCGTGACTGAGGGGGTGGCGTTCTAACCGTTCACCGCAAATTTTCACCGTAATTTTTGAAATTTTCATTTGTTTTCATTGTAAATCGTGCGGAATTTTGCTATAATGGAAAAAGTATGACGGCAATTTCTTTGAAGGACGTCGCCTTTTCGTACGGAGAGGGCGCCTTCCGCATGAAAAATTTCAACCTCGACGTGGAGGAGGGGGAATTCCTCGCCGTGCTCGGTCACAACGGTAGCGGCAAGTCCACCCTCGCCCGCCTCATGAACGGGCTCCTGCTTCCCGACGGGGGCACGGTCGAGGTGTTCGGGACGCAGCTCACCGAAAAAAATCTCTATGACATCCGTCGGCAGGTCGGGGTCGTCTTTCAGAATCCCGACAACCAGACGGTCTCCTCGATCGTGGAGGACGACGTCGCCTTCGGGGCGGAGAAACAGCGGGTCGCCATCGCGGGCGTGCTCGCCTTAAAGCCGAGAGCGCTCGTGCTCGACGAATCCACGGCCATGCTCGACCCCCGCGGACGGCGGGAGATCATGGATGTCGTCACAAAACTCAACCGCGAGGAGCACATCACCGTCGTACTCATCACGCACTTTATGGAAGAGGCGCTTCTCTCCACCCGCGCCGTCGTCATGAACAGGGGGGAGATCGTCATGGAGGGCCGCCCTGCCGAAATTTTTGAGCGGCATGAGGAGCTCCTCACCTACAATCTGACCCTGCCGCGGATCGGGGAGATCTGCAAAAAACTGCAAAAGGGCGGGCTGAACGTGCCCGACACGCTCGACATCGCCACCTTGGCCGATGCAATCGAAAGAGAATTGAAAATTAAAAATTGAGACAAAGAATGCCCCCTCCCCAAGGAGGGGGCAGAAAGGCCTACCCCCTTTGGGGGGAGGCTCCGCCGTAGGCGGTGGTGGGGGGATTCCGCCCACCATAATCCCCCCATCCGTCTTTGCTAACGCAAATCCACCCTCCCCCCATAGGGGGTAGGGCTCGCTGCGGCGGATCCTTCGACACGCGCTGCGCACCACATTCTGAATTCAACACCACAATCTATAATTTCCTATGAACATCATTGCCGAACATCTCACATACGTCTACAACGCGAGGTCGCCGTTTGCGGCGAAGGCTCTCGACGACGTCTCCCTCACGATCGAGGAGGGGGAGTTTTTCGGCATCATCGGACACACGGGCAGCGGCAAATCCACCTTTGTCAAGCATCTCAACGGCCTCATCCGTTTGCCCTCTTCCCAAAAACACTATAAAAAACCCAAGGCGAAAAAGGGGAGGCCCGCCCCCGTCGTGCCCGCCCTCACCGTGGGCGAATTCGACCTCGCAAACCGCAAAACCGACTTCTATGCGCTTCGAAAGCGGGTCGGCATGGTCTTTCAGTATCCCGAGGCGCAACTCTTTGCCGAGACCGTCTTTGACGACGTCGCCTTCGGGCTCAAAAACTTCCAAAAGGGCATGAAGGAAGAGGAGATCACATCGGCCGTTCAGGCGGCGATCGAGGCGGTCGGGCTCGACTATGCGGCCGTCAAGGACGTCTCTCCCTTCGACCTCTCGGGCGGGCAGAAGCGGCGCGTCGCCATCGCGGGCGTCATCGTCACCAAACCCGAGGTCCTTGTCCTCGACGAACCCGCGGCGGGGCTCGACCCCTTGGGCAAGCGGGAGATCATGGAACTTCTGCACCGCCTCCACGGGGATTGGTGCAAGACGGTGGTCATCGTCTCCCACGACATGGATGAGATCGCCGAAAACTGCACCCGCGCCGCCGTCTTTGCGGACGGCAAAGTCGTCTGCTCCCTTCCGCCCCGCGAGCTCTTTCTGAAGGCCGACGAGCTCAAGAGCCTCGGCCTCGACATTCCGCTCACGGCCAAACTTTGCCTCGCCCTCAAAGAGCGCGGCGTCGAGCTCGACTGCAACTTCACCGTGGATGACTTCGTCGCGGCAGTGCTCTCCAAAGCGGCGAACTCTCAATCGGCGGCCTCTCAAAAAGAAGAGGGGGGAATGCCATGAAAGAAGTCTCCTTCGGGCAGTACTATCCCGTCTCCTCCTTTGTGCATAGGGTCGACCCGCGCCTCAAAATCCTCTTCCTCATCGCCTACATCGTCGCGATCTTCCTCGCCAAGAACTTTTACGGCCTCGCGGCGTGTGCCTTTGTGCTCCTTCTCGTCATCGCCTTCTCGCGGGTGCCCATTTGGAAGGTCCTGCGGGCGGTCCGCGGCGTGGCCATCCTCATTCTCTTCACCGCGGCGATCAACATCTTCTTCTACCGCGGCGACAGCGAGCCCTACTTCCGCTGGGCGGTCTTTGCCGTCTATAAAGAGGGCCTCATCTTCTCGGCCTTCCTCGTGATCCGCCTCGTGCTCCTCGTCATGCTCTCCTCGATGCTGACGTACACGACGACGCCCGTCTCCCTCTGCGACGGCCTCGAAAGCCTCTTGACTCCCCTCAAATGGATCCGCTTCCCCGTGCACGCCTTGGCGCTCATCATGAGCTTGGCGCTCCGCATGATCCCCATTTTGTCCGACGAACTCGACCGCATCAAGTGCGCCCAAATGGCACGCGGGGCCAACTTCGAGAGCGGCAATATTGTTAAGAAAGTGAAAGCAATGATCCCCATCCTGATCCCGCTGCTCATCTCCGCCTTCCGCAGGGCCGACGAGCTCGGCGAGGCGATGGAAGCGCGGTGCTACATGGGGGACAAGAAACGCACAAAGTTTAAGAAACTTCACTTTACATGGCGTGACCTCATCGCATTTTTGCTCATCGCCGCGCTCGTGACGGGGGTCGTGCTGCTCCGCATCTACCTCGGAGGCGTGATATGAGATACGCTCTGCTCTTAGGCTACGACGGGACTTTTTTCTCGGGCTGGCAGCGGCAGAAAAAGGGGGAGCGCACCGTGCAGGGGGAGTTGGAACGTGCGGCCGAACAGGTGCTCGGCGCTCCCACGCGCATCGTCGCCTCGGGCAGGACGGACGCCGGGGTGCACGCGCTCGGGCAGGTCTGCCACTTCGACGCCGAAACGACCCTTCCCCCCGAAAAGCTCGCCGTCTGTCTCAACCTCGTTTTGCCGCCCGATATTCGGGTATATAAGAGTTGTGAAGCGCCCGAAAATTTCGACTGTACGCGGGGCGCAAAGCGCAAGACGTACTGCTACCGCTTCTATACGGCGGAGACGGAAATTCCCGTGCTCGACCGCTATGCCGTCAGAATTTCCGAGGCACCATGTCTCGATTGGATGCGGTCTGCCGCGGACATGGT
>CANREK010000146.1 GCA_947629605.1 uncultured Clostridia bacterium
ACGATCATGCGGCGTGTTTGTGCTCCGAAGGTCTCCCGCCATGCCTCATAGAGTTTTTTGTAATTTTCCCGCTCCTCACCCTGTTTTTCGATCTCGATCGCGGCATTTTCCAGCTCGACGAGCGCATCGACAAACTTCTTCTGCACGAAGGAAAGAATCGTCGCCGCGGCCTCGAACAGGAAGCCGAGTACGGTCATGGCGATGCTCAGCGGGGCGTTTGGAGCGCCGAAAAGATTGACAAACACGGGTATCACGGCTAAAATCGCTCCCAAAAGACCGATTACCGTGCGGAAACGGCGGAATTTTTGAAGATCTTCCGCCCGTCTCCCCGTCAGATACAGCCTCAAAAATTCGTCCATAATCTCACTTCCCGAACATGATTTTTTCGCTGGAAAGCATCTTGGTCATCGCAAAGACGAGGGCCGCCGTGTAGAAAAGATTCATCCCGACGCTGACCAGCGACTGCCACACGGGGAGCGTCCCCGCGAGGAGTTGTTGCACAAAGATGACGGCGTTGAGCACGGGAATGACGACCGCCCAATCCCCGATGACAGGCACAAATGCCGTCACGAGGGAGATGACCATGACGAAGATCATGAGCACGCTCGTGTAGGCGGAGGCCTCCTTCACCGACCGCGACGCCGTGGAGATGAGCGAGATGAGCGCGACGATGAGCGGCACAAAGCTGACGATGAGAAGGAGCAGTAAAATGTAGCTCCCGAACGTATATCCGCCGAGCATGCCCACGGAGAGCCCCATGAGCTTGGGCATCGAGAGCGCGACGCCGAGGAAGCTCGACAGCGCCCCGAGCATGGAGATGCATGCAAGCGGCAATATTTTCCCGAGGGCGATATGATAGCGCTTGGCGGAAGTGACGAGGATGGTAGAAAGGGTCCCCCGCTCCTTCTCCCCCGCGACCGATTCGAGCGTCACGGACATGCATGCCGAGAACACAAAGCAGACGAGGATGAAGGGCAGGATTTGTTGCATGATCTCGCGGCCGATGTTTTCGTCCGAGGTGAGCGGTTCGGACAGAATGGAGAATTTCATGCCGATCTCCTGCAACACGGCAACGGAGATCCCGTAAAACCCGCTTCCCGCCTCATCCATGGGGTCATAGACGATGGAAACGGCGCTGTTTTCGGGGAACTGCATAAAATTTTCCGTAAAGGTGAGAATGGCCGTCGCATTCCCCTCTTCCACTTCCTTTTTTGCCGCATCAATATCTTCGAGCGGAAGCCATTCTACGGTGTTATCCCCCACCTCAATGGCCGCTTCGATCATGGAAGTGACGGCAGGAGCCTCCCCCTGCACATAGACTTTATAGTCGTACGTCTGTGGCTCGGTGTGGATGACCTCTCCGAGGAAGGTGTAGAGCAAAAAGATGACGATCCCGGGGAGCAACATCGTGACGATGAGGCGCGGGTCGTGGAAAAAGCGATGAAATTCCTTTTTCATGAGGGCGAAAAGTTTCATAGCATTTCCCCCTTTACATTGTAATATAGGTCGAAAAAGCTCTTTTCGAGGTCCCCTTTTGCGATCTCTTCGAGCGGGCCCTCTGCCGCCATTTTTCCGTCAAAGATGATGCCGACGCGGTCGCAGAGCTTTTCCACGAGCGAAAAGATGTGGGTGGAGAGCAGCACGCTCTTCCCCATCGCTTTGAGTTCGGCAAGGAAGTCGGTGACGACCTTGGCGGTGAGGACATCGAGCCCGTTGGTGGGTTCGTCGAAGATGACGACGGAGGGATCGTGCACGATGGCGATGACGAGCGAGACCTTTTGGAGCATGCCCGTGGAGAGGTTCTTGACCTGCACTTCGGCGAATTTGTCGATGCCGAATTTTGCAAAGAGCTCCCGCTTCCGCCGCTCGATCGCCCCCTTCTCCATGCCGTGCATGGCGCCGAAAAAGTTGAAGAGATAGTCGGGCGTAAAGAAGCCTTCGAGCTTCAATTCGCTCGTCATGAAGCCGATCTCGTCGCGCACCTTGGCGGGCTCCTTCACCACGGAATGGCCGCAGATCACGGCGTCGCCCGCGTCGGGGCGGATGAGCGTGGAGAGCATGCGGAGCGTCGTCGTCTTGCCCGCGCCGTTGGGGCCGAGCAGACCGTAAATTTCGCCGCGATACGCCGAAAAGGAGAGGTCGTTTACGGCGATCCGCCGCGTCTCCCCCGTCTTTTCGATCTTTTGTTGTTTTTTGGAGAGCGTGAAGGTCTTTTTTAAGCCTTCCGCCCGTACGATTTCTTCGGACATACTGACCTCTGTTATTGTTTTACGTCAACGACGGTGAGCGCCTTGTAGCCGAGCATGGGCGAGAGCGTCTCGAATTCATAGGGCGGAATGAGGAGTTCAAACGCCTCACTGCCGCGAATCTCCACGCGATAGCAGAACTTTACGGACATCTGCCCGTTGCTGTTCCTGCGGATCTTATAGGGTTTGAAGGCGCCCTTGTTGTACTGTTCCTGCTTATTCCACCCCACGAACAACCTCTTTTTGCCGATGCGCGAGAGAGACACGATGCAGTCATAGGGAATGCGGACAACGTATTCCTCACGCGCGAGGCAGAGTGCTTCGCCGTCGCGGAAGGCGTAGGCGGGAAGGTTTATGAGGGGATTTGCGAGCAAAGTCCCCTTCTGCTTGCCGTTTTTAACGGTATACGGATAGGAAAATACATCCACGGGGACTGCGTTCTGCGGCACGAGCATGTTGTCAAGCGCCTCTCTTTTGACCCTTTCATACTGCGCCTCATGCTCCTTGACGGCGGCGGAATTCATCACAGCCTTCCTGTGAAAGACTTGGATGACAAAGAACACGGCCGAGACAAGGGTGATTCCTCCGCCGAAACCGATAAACCACCAAAACCCGCACGAGACGGCGATCTCGTAGGTCATATCTTCCCCGCCTGTGAGCTCTATGGCAATGGCGAGGAGCAAAACGCCGCACAGCAGCAATATCCCAAAGACGTTGGTCAGCCATTTCGGAAAATTTGCCGCCTTTTCAACGTTGTCGTCCTCGCGGTCCAAGGCGGAAAGACGGCTCTTGACCCCTTCCTCCGCCCGCCGCACGATGAACTCGCGCCCGTCGGGTTCGGGCAGAGGCCAAGGACTCTTTTCCTTGATGAGAAAGCCGAAGAGATTTTTCATATCCTTTCAATACAATAGTAAATGTCAATAGATGCTTCCCGTGCCGACGACGGGCTGGGCGTCGCGGTTGCCGCAGAGCACGACGAGAAGGTTGGAAACCATCTGCGCCTTTCTCTCGTCGTCGAGTTCGACGATTTCCTCCTCGGACAGCTTGTTGAGCGCCATCTGCACCATGGAGACGGCTCCTTCCACGATCTTCTGCCTTGCGGCGA
>CANREK010000147.1 GCA_947629605.1 uncultured Clostridia bacterium
AAGTCAGTCAGACGAGGAGCCACAGGATGCCGAGGGCGGCGCAGAGGGAGGGAAGGGCGACCGTGACGCCGAGCTTCAAAAAGTCCTTGTAGCCGAACCTGACGTCGTGCTCGGCGAGAATGGAGCTGAACATGAGCCCCGCAAGGGCGCCGATGGGGGTGAAAAAGGCCCCGAGGTTGGAGCCGACGACCGTCGCATACACGGCTCCGAGCCCCGCGTTCGACGAGGCGATCATCGACGAGAAAAACACGCTCATGGGGATATTGTTGATGAGGTTGGACGCCGCAAAGGACAGGAGGCCGTAGACGGGGACGGGGAATTCCGTATCGAGAAGGGCGCCGAGCCTTGCCGTCGTGCCCTGCATGGCGAGGACTTCCGTCATGAGGAACATGCTCAAAAGGAAGGGGATGAGCTGCCACGGGGCCCGCTTCACGCATCCGAGGAGCGCCCGCGGCCGTTCCCTCCGGATGAGGGCAAGAATGCCGTT
Organism: uncultured Clostridia bacterium; assembly: GCA_947629605.1. Taxonomy (GTDB): domain Bacteria; phylum Bacillota; class Clostridia; order Christensenellales; family Borkfalkiaceae; genus Gallimonas. The sequence continues at coordinate 488 of CANREK010000147.1, forward strand.
CGTCAAAAACAAGCTCCCCGCCGCGCACGCCGCGACGAGCCACATCTCCACATGGATGTAGGAACTGATCGCAAGCATCACCGTGCAGACGCCGAGATGGAGAAGCCCGAGGACGAGGGCGGGCTTATCTTCCACCCTGTCCCGCTCCGCATGGCCGAGAATGGGCTCGGAGAGCTTCTTGCGGAAGAGGAGATAGAGGACCAAAAGGGACACGCCGCCCGCCGCAAGGGTGGGGAGCGCCATTTTGAGAAAGTAGGACACAAAGTCGATGCTGAATGCCGTCGCGAGGTAGATGTTGGTGGGATTGCCGATGACGAGCGCCATGCTCCATGTGTTTGCCGCGACGAACTCCGCCGCGAGGTAGGGCATGGGGTCGATCTTCGCTTCCCCCGCAAAGTAGCAGATGAAGGGGGTGAAGGAGAGCACGATGATGTCGTTCGACGTGAACACGGTGAGGACGGCGACCATGAGATAGAGGGAGAAAAAGAGCCGCCTCTGTCCGCTGTGGGAGTGGCGGAGCGCGAACCCCGCAAGGGCGCGGAAAAAGCCGAGTTCATCCAAAAAGACGGAGAGCATCGTCATGCAGAGGAAGAGCACGAGGATCTTTAAGGGGTTGACGGCGGTGTTCTCGATGAGTTTTTTGCCGATCGCGCCGAGGTCCGCCCCGCTGCACGCTCCATACAGCAAAACGATCGCCGCTCCGCAGAGGACGATCACCCAATAACTGTCGATTTTGAGTTTCCCGAGCTTGATCTTGGGAAAGAACAGCACGCTCAGGATCATGACGAGGCATGTCGCGGCGCACAGGATGATGTTGACCATATCGCGGCGCTTATGCTATCACTTTTGTCGGATTTTGTCAAATCATTTCGGGCCCGTAATTTATTTTTTCGTAGACGGTACACCCGCAATCTGCCACATGCGAAACGAATTTGCCGAGCTCGCTGAGGTCGACATCCGCCCGCGGCGTGTGCAGGTATTTGAGCGATGTGAGACCCGAAAAGGCCTGCCGCTCGATGTCATAGGGGTCCACCCCGCAGGCGTCGATTTCCTCCACATCGGGACACCCGTAAAAGGCAAAGGAGATGAGCTCGCCCCCGCGCACTCTGACTTTTTTGAGGGAAGAGGGCACGTTATACGCTTCTCCCTCCGTAAAGAGATAGGCGAATTGGCCGTTGAACTTTTCTCCCGCGGCGACGGGACCGCTCCCCACAAAGGGCAGATCGACAAAGGTGAGCTCCTTGGCGGGGAGAAGGGCGCCCCGCGCGGCAGCGACGACGTCGGGCACGAAAACCTCCGTCGAAAGGGGCTCACAGGCCACGAGGGTGCGGGAAAGGGCGGTGTCGAGAATGACGCCGTTTTCGACAATATATCGCGTTTTTCCCTCCACATGCACGGCGGTGCCGAGGAGGGTGCGGTACGAAAAATCGGCAAGATCGCCGACGATGAGCCTGTCTGCCTGTGTCGCGGCGAGAAGGCTCCCCAAGAGGGTGCCGCCCGTGTACACGACGGTGCTTGCCGTCGTCTGCGCGGTGAGAGAGGTGAGCGCGACGCGTTCCCCGTCAAAGCAAAACCAATCGCCCGCGTCGAACCAGAGCGTGTCGCCGAAGGCGCGGAAGAGGGCGGCGCGTTCGAGACGGTCCACGGAGACCTCCATCGCGAGCATGGGCGCAAGCTCGGCATTTTTGAGGGTCGCGACTGCGGCCTTCATGCCGTTTTTGCTCACATAAGTGCCGAATTTTTCCTCTTTTTCGAGCAGAATATCCCCCGTGTCGGTGATGCCCGAAAGGCAAGCATAAGCGTCGGAAAAGCTGTCCTCGGTGACGCTGCCATCCGACCATGCGACGCTGTACTTCTCCTCTTGGAGCCCGACCGCCTTCGGATAGGGCAGAAAGAGCACGGCGGCATAGCCGAGCACGAAGAGAGCGGCGAGCAAAATCGCAACATATCTGCGTGTTTTTACGTTTGATCCCATGATAACCTGTGTAAATTCCCCGCCGTTTGCAGTCCCTTGAACCCGTTTTGGCGAAGTCCCTCATAGACGGCGATCGCGACGGCGTTGGAGAGATTCAACGACCTGCTCTCGTCGATCATGGGGATGCGCACGCACTCCTTGGGGTGCGCGACGAGGAGCTCCTCGGGGAGCCCGCGAGTCTCCTTTCCAAAGACCAAAAAATCGCCCTCATGATAGGCGGAATTCGTATAGAGGGTGCGGGATTTCGTCGTAAAATAGTGAAATTTTGCGTACGGGTATGCGGTTTGCAGTTCCTCAAAACTGCCGTGAACGTGCACCTTGACGAGGTGCCAATAGTCGAGCCCGGCGCGGCGCAGGGCCTTTTCGGAGATGTCGAAGCCGAGGGGCTCGATGAGATGAAGTTCGCAGCCCGTCGCGGCGCATGTGCGGGCGATATTGCCCGTGTTCTGCGGGATCTCGGGCTCCACCAAGACGATGTGAAACATGCTTTTATTATAGTCTATCCCCCCGAAAAATGCAAGAAAATCGAATCAAAAATCCGCCCCCGCGTGATTGCATGATTTCGGTACGATTCCGCGCGGCGGCATACGCCGCCGCGCTCATGCTGACCCTGAGCGTAGTCGAAGGGGAAGCATCCCGGCATACGGGCGGAGCATGTGTCGCCCCGCGTCATTCTGAGCCACGGGGCTCATAGAGAGTACGGAGGCAATTCCGAAGAATCTCGCGGGGCGGTTACGGACCATTCCGATTGCGTCATCCTGAGCGAAGTCGAAGGATCACCTTATTCTCGCTGCCCTTTATAGGGCCGCAAAACGCAGTTCTCGCGCACCAGCACAGTGCGCTGTGCGCGGCGTTTTGCGATGAGTGAGCGCAT